>CAZIIZ010000312.1:0-4369 GCA_964539225.1 uncultured Hyphomicrobiales bacterium
CATATACTTTAGCCATCTGTAAGATGCCAGGTTGTAATTCGTCGCCTGAAGAAATTTTATTTCTTTCAGCTTTGAAATCAGAAATTATATCATTTCTTTTATGTAGATAATTAGTAAGCATTTCATTGTAAATTTCAGATTTATTATCGTCTTCCATCAAATCATTATTGAAATCCAATATTTCAGGTTTCAATATTTCTTGTTTGAATTTAGTAATAATATCGTCTCTTCTTGCTATATCGCCAGTTTTAACTATAGTAGTTCCTGTAGTTAATCGCAAACCAAATACTTTTTGGGAATCTAATAATTCAGCTAAATTTTTAATAAATTGAGAATCTAACACCGACAATATTTCTTTTTCTTTTTTATTCAAGAAATCTTGACGTTTTTTCTCAGCATTTTTAGCGTCCTTCTCAGCTGCTGTAGTTGTGCGTCTGCTGAATAATTTAGTATTAATTACAATACCTTTTAATCCAGGAGAAGCTTTAAGCGACACATCTTTTACATCGCCGGCTTTATCGCCGAAGATTGCACGTAAAAGTTTTTCTTCCGGAGTAGGATCTGTTTCGCCTTTTGGTGTAATTTTACCGATTAATATATCGCCTTCTAATACTTTAGCACCAACTCTTACGATACCGCTTTCGTCTAAGTCTTTAGTAGCTTCTTCGCTGACATTTGGAATTTCACGAGTGAATTCCTCTTCGCCACGTTTTGTATCACGCACTTGAAGAGTAAATTCTTCAATATGAATTGAAGTAAAAATGTCGCGAGCTACCATTTTCTCGGATAGAATAATCGCATCCTCGAAGTTATAACCTCTCCAAGGCATGAATGCAACCATTACGTTCTGACCTAAAGCTAATTCGCCGTTTTCAGTAGAAGAGTTGTCAGCCATAGGTTGACCTTTGATTACTCTATCACCTTTTTTCACCAACGGACGTTGATTAACGCAGGTATCTTGGTTAGTTCTAAAGAATTTACGAAGACTATATCTTTTAGTTTTCAAGCTGTTGAATTGAGTAAGTCTTTCTCTTTCGTTGCGAACATCATCATAGTTAACTACAATGTAATCACCGCAAGAATATTCTACTACGCCCTCGGCTTCTGCTAATATCAAAGTACGAGAATCTTTAGCTAATTTAGCTTCCATTCCTGTACCAACGATTGGTGCTCTCGGACGTAATAACGGCACTGCTTGACGTTGCATGTTCGAACCCATCAATGCACGGTTTGCATCATCATGCTCCAAGAATGGAATCATAGATGAAGCCGCACTAGTAATTTGATCTGTCGATACATCCACATATTGTACATCAGTTGGCGATACGATTACGTAATCACCGAATGCACCTCTTGCTTGAACTTTATCGCCGATAATTTGACCATCTTCAGCTACAGGTAATGTCGCCGGAGCAATGATTGTATTATCTTCTCGTTCTGCCGGTAAATACTCGATTTCGCCGGTTAATCTGCCGTTTAATACTTTTCTGTATGGAGTTTCGATAAAACCTAAATCATTTATTTTAGCGTGAAGTGCTAAAGACGAAATAAGACCAATGTTTGGACCTTCGGGAGTTTCAATAGGGCAAAGTCTGCCGTAGTGAGTATAGTGAACGTCACGTACCTCGAAGCCTGCTCTTTCACGAGTCAAACCGCCGGGACCTAACGCAGAAGTTCTTCTTTTATGAGTCAATTCCGAAAGCGGATTTGTTTGATCCATAAATTGAGAAAGCTGGTTAGTGCCGAAGAATTGATTAATTACCGAACTAATTGTTCTGGCATTTACTAATTCAGCCGGAGCTAAATTCTCGCCATCGTGAATACTTAGTCTTTCTTTAATCGTACGCGACATACGAGCCAAACCTACATTGAACTGAGCGGATAATTGCTCGCCTACTGTACGAACTCTTCTATTGCCCAAGTGATCAATATCGTCTCCATCTAATTTATCATCGTGCAAATGAATCAAGTGCTTGATAATTTGTACAATATCTTGTACCGTTAGAGTAGTAACCTCTAATGGTGTATCTAATTTTAGTTTTTGATTAATTCTGAATCTACCAACTAATCCCAAGTCATATCTTTTTGGGTTGAAGAATAATTTTTCAATTAATGCTTCAGCTGTTTCGATATCCGGAGATTCCGAAGAGCGTAATTGTCTATATATAGCTTCTAATGCTTCTTCTTTAGTACGAGTAGCGTCTTTCGCAATAGTCTTTGCGATAACCGGTTCCTCATTAGCATCTTCATACTTGAATATTTTAAGAGGTAATAACTCGGATGATTGCATTACTGCCAATAGTTCTTCAGTAATTACTGCATCTCTATTAGCTATGATTTCACCTGTGTTCAGATCAATTAAGTCCGAAGCGAGTCTCTTATTTATTAATGTTTCATTTATTTGATCAGCGGCTACTTCTTCCGATAAGTTGAAAAGACTTAACAACTGCTCATCTGAAGAAAATCCCAATGCACGAAGCAAAGTAGTTACTGGGAATTTCTTTTTTCTGTCGATATATGCGAACATAATATCGTGAATATCCGTAGTAAACTCTACCCAAGACCCACGAAACGGTATTATTCTCGCTGTATATATACGAGTACCATTTGGATGCATTGCGTCATCAAAAAATACGCCCGGAGAGCGATGTAATTGAGTTACTACTACACGTTCAGCACCATTTATAATAAACGTGCCGCGTCCTGTCATTGAAGGAATGTTACCGAGATATACTTCTTGCTCAACAGCTTCTATATAATCTTCGGAATCTTTTTCTGCTCTACTTGATAGTCTAAGTTTAGCTTTTAACGGTTTAGCGAAAGTTAATTCACGATCGCGGCATTCATCTTCGCTGTACTTAGGTTTCTCGATAGAATATTCTAAGAATTCTAGTTGAAATATAGAAGACGCATCTTCAATAGGGAAATTATTAACGAAAGCCTGCTGAAGCCCCTTCAAAGCTCTTTTTGACGGGGTAACATCCTCCTGCAAGAATTCCTTGTAGGCTTGGAGTTGAATATTCAGTAAGTCAGGATAGTCTATATGTTTTTTAGCTTTAGCGAAATTAATTCTCTTGGTCAGCCTGACTAAGTCGCCTTCTTTGATAATTTCGGTTTGTACTTTATTATTGTCCACGTACACCCTCCACCATAGAGTTATTTTTTATGTGAAAAAATAAGGATTTTTTGAGAATACTGATTTGGGCAATACTCTTAAAAAATCCTTCTATATTTTGCATTTTGTTCAATTTAATTCCCTTCGTTTGAAGGCTTTATCCTACAAAATTATTTTATTTATTTTTCGCTTTCAAATACAAATAGGGAGAGCGAGATTACTCTCGCTTTCCCAAATAAAAGTCTAATCTTAGATTACTTCAAGGTTACTTTAGCGCCTTGTTCTTCTAATTTTTTCTTAATTTCTTCGGCTTCTGCTTTTTGAGCGCCTTCTTTAACTACTTTAGGAGCGCCTTCTACTAAGTCTTTAGCTTCTTTTAAGCCTAAACCAGTGATTTCGCGAACTACTTTAATTACGTTTAATTTTTTGTCGCCAGCGGCAGTTAATTCTACGTCAAAGTCAGTTTTTTCTTCAACTGCAGCAGCAGCTGGAGCAGCAGCAGCCATCATCATTGGAGCTGCAGCACTTACGCCAAATTTTTCTTCTAATGCTTTTTTTAATTCTGCAGCATCTGTTAAAGTAAGATTGCTGATTTTTTCTACTAATTCTTCAACTATAGTTGACATTATATATTCTCCTGTTTAAAATTATTTTTTTCTGTAATATTCTATTTTAATCTAAATCTTTATTCTACGCCAGCTTGCTTTTTAGCTACAGTTTCAATTACTGATGCTAAATCGCGAATTGTTGCATTAATTGCACCAATGATTCCGGTTATAGGAGCGTCTAAGCTGCCTAATATACTTGCAATAAGTTCCGGTTTCGATGGCATCTCTGCCAAAGTTTTCAATTGATCTACCCCGAAGTATTGACCTTCGATGATTGCACCTTTGAAACCCGGCATTTTATGTTTATCTACAATTTCCTTCAAGACTTTTGCCGGAGCTAGAGGATCGTCATTGCCCAAAATAAGCGCTGTCATTCCTACTAATTTCTCGAACGGTAGCTCTACGCCTTCAGTTGCATCAAATGCTCTTTTAATAAGAGTATTTTTTGCTACTCGCATTGTCGTATTTTTTGCTTTTAACTCATTGCGTAATACTTCTTGTTGTTTTACGGGCATTCCCACAAAATCAATAAAATAGTAGCTGTTCGCTTTGGTTAATTGTTCGATTAACTCGGCAACAATCTCTTGTTTCTTGCTCTTTGTTACCATTTTGAGTTCACCTTTTCTTTTTTATTTTTCTCTGGACT
>CAZIIZ010000313.1:0-4364 GCA_964539225.1 uncultured Hyphomicrobiales bacterium
CACCGCACAGGCGACAAATGGTGCATCTATCCGATGTATGACTTCACTCATTGCTTATCGGATATGCTCGAAGGCATTACGCACTCAATTTGTACTTTGGAATTCGAAGACCATAGACCGCTTTATGATTGGTATTTAAAAACTTTGAATACTCCGTGCCATCCGCAACAAATTGAATTCGCTCGCTTGAATATTAATTATACAATATTGAGCAAGAGAAAATTATTGCAATTAGTGCAGGAAGGTTTCGTAAATGGTTGGGACGATCCACGTATGCCGACTATTTCCGGTTTCCGTCGTCGTGGTTATACTCCGGCTGCAATTCGTGATTTCGCTGAACGTATCGGCGTTACCAAAGCAGAAAGTATCGTTGATTATAGCGTGTTGGAATTCTGTATCCGTGAGGATTTAAACAAAACTGCTATGCGTGCTATGGCTGTGGTGAATCCATTAAAAGTAACTATCGAGAATTATCCTGAAGATAAAAAGGACGATGAACTCGATGCCGTGAATAATCCTGAAGATCCGAATGCAGGCTCTCGCAAAGTGAAATTCTCGAAAGTGATTTACATTGAGCGTGAAGACTTTATGGAAGAGCCTCCGAAGAAATTCTTCCGTTTAGCTCCGGGCAAAGAAGTACGCCTTCGCTATGCTTATTTCATCACTTGCAAAGAAGTAATCAAAGATGCAAACGGCGAAGTAACTGAATTGATTTGTACTTACGATCCTGCTTCTCGCGGCGGCAATTCTCCTGACGGTCGCAAAGTGCAAGGCACTATCCATTGGGTATCTGCCGAATTCGGCAAGCAAGTAGAAGCCAGAATGTATGAGAATTTATTCCTAAGCGAATCTCCTGATGACGCTCCGGACGGCAAAACATTCTTGGATAATATGAATCCAAACTCTCTGAAGGTAATTTCAGCATGGGTAGAGCCGTCATTAATGGATGCTCAAGCTAACGATAAATTCCAATTCGAACGAGTAGGCTACTTCTGTGCTGATGCTAAGGACTCCAAACCAGGAGCTCCGGTATTCAATCGCACAGTAGGTTTACGTGATTCGTGGGCTAAGATGATGAAGAAGTAAATTATTTACTAAATGTAAATTCAATAATATGATAGAAGATAATTCGAGATATAACAAATTACTACATGATATTGGTGCAACCCTAAATAGTGGAAGAACTAATGTCGCCCAGAGTATTAATAAGGAATTACTTTTTACAAAATGGAAAATTGGTCAACATATAGTTGAGTTTGAACAGAATGGAGAAGAAAAAGCCGAATACGGCTCTGATATTCTAAACAAACTCTCCACAGATTTGAAATTGCGTTATGGCAAAGGGTTTAGTCGCCGTAGTGTTCTGGATATGAGACGTTTTTATCTCTATTTTCCAATTTGGCAGACAGTGTCTGCCAAATTGGGGTAGAGTTGTTACGCAGAGCATAGGCAGATAAAAAACTATTATTCCGTTCCCGACAATTTAGCAAGTCGAGAGCGGAATATTAATTTTGGGAAAAGTGGATAATAATAGAGAAATAAAAGTACTAATCAGTTGGAGAAAATAACTTCGAAATACATCCCCAAAGTACATTACAAATGTATTTGATTATTTTATTATAGAAATTAGCAGCAATAGTTTTTGGATTCGCTGAAATTTTGTTATTTTTGCATTGCTATATAATATATTTAGATAGTTCCTGTGCAAATGGAATAAATAATTATAATAACGAGAAAAATAAAATGCTGAACGAAATTAAGACATTAAAAGAAGAAATCTATACAAAAATTGAAACTATTAAAGATTTAGTAGCTTTAGAAGATTTCAGATTAGAATATTTAGTAAAAAAAGGCAAACTCCAATTGCTTGTCGATAGATTAAAGAGCGTGCCTAAGGAAGATAAACCGCTTATTGGCAAAGAATTGAATATCATGAAAAGCGGAGTCGAAAAACAATTCGACGAACTTCGCGAAAGTCTTCAAGAAGCTGCTGAAGACAATGCAGATATTGACTTGACTTTGCCCGGTCGCCGTGATTTCAAGGGTGCTGTGCATCCGGTGATTCAGACTATGAACGAAATGATTGATATTTTCGTCGAGATGGGCTTCTCCGTAGCCGAAGGTCCAGACATAGAAGACGGTTGGCATAATTTCGATTCATTGAACTTCCCGCCTGACCATCCGGCTCGAGATATGCAGGACACTTTCTTTATGAAAACTGAAGAAGAATTGGTGTTGCGTACGCATACTTCGCCGGTACAAATCAGAGTAATGCAGAATTCTGAATTACCGATTAGAGCGATTATGCCCGGACGAGTTTATCGCAACGAAGCAATAAATGCTCGCTCGCTCGCAGAATTCTATCAAATCGAAGGTTTGTATATTGATAAGAATGTTACTTTAGCCGAACTAAAGTCCACGCTTATGATATTTGCTCAGAAGATGTACGGCGAAAAATCTCAATTCCGCTTTCGTCCTTCGTTCTTTCCGTTTACAGAACCAAGTGCAGAATTAGATATTTCCTGCTTTATCTGCGGCGGTAAAGGTTGCAGAATATGTAAGCATTCTGGTTGGTTAGAAATCGCAGGTTGCGGTATGGTGCATCCAAATGTACTCAGAGCCGGCGGCATCGATCCCGAAATATATTCAGGTTATGCTTTCGGATTCGGTATTGATAGAGTTACGCTATTGCGAACTGGATTAGACGATATTCGTTTACTTTATGAAAATGATGTACGAGTGCTAAAGCAATTATAAGCAAATGTTCTATATATATTACAATGTTCGCTCATGCAATACTAAGGTATTTATGAGCGAACATTTTTATTATCTTCAAAATTTCTAATCACTATGTAGCATTAATACCTAACCATTATACACATCTTTTAGGAGTGTCATTCCTGCATGCACTCGAAGACTCGTTCCGTAGGAATGACAAGAAAAAGGAATCCGCGACAATTTAACTTCTTACGCCACTTCATCCTTCAAATCAGAATCATTTTGTACATTGAATTGTATATCGCACAACTTTTTGTAAACGCCATTTTGAGCAATTAATTCTTGATGATTGCCGCTTTCAATTATTCTGCCTTGCTCGAAGACGTAAATTGTATCGCAATCTTTAATAGTCGATAATCTATGAGCTACGATTATCGCAGTTCTGTTTTCCAATGAAGTATTAATTGCGGATTGCACTACTTTCTCGGATTCAGCATCGAGAGCTGAAGTAGCTTCGTCGAACACTAATATCTGCGGTTTGCGGATCAATGCACGAGCAATTGCAATTCTCTGGCGTTCGCCGCCGGAAATCAATACACCGCGGTCGCCGATTTTAGTATGAATGCCCTCGGACATATTCTTGATAAAGTTATAAGCGTTAGCCGTTTTAGCGGCTTCAATTACTTCTTCGTCCGTGGCTTCGAAACCATATTTGATATTATTTGCTATTGTATCGTTAAAGAGTAGAGTCTCTTGAGAAACTATTCCGAATAGAGAACGGTACTTCTTAACATCGAGATTGCGAATATTCTCGCCATCTAAGGAAATATCGCCCTTGTTTGGATCGTAGAATCGAATAATCAAGTCAAGCATTGTAGATTTGCCGCTGCCGGACGAACCGACCAAGGCGACTTTCTTGCCTTTCTCTACATTTACTGAGCAATTGCTCAGTACATTATTATTTCCTTCATAGGCGAAGCTGATATTGTTGATTGTTAACGCTTCGTGTAAGCCATTGTTTGATTTAGTTCCGTCGATTACCGCAGGCTCTGCGTCTAACACTTTGAATACTCTATCTGCCGATACCAAGCCAGTCTGGAACATGGTAAATTGATTCATAAACGATGCTATCGGACTCATTATCGAGAATAGCATAAATAGGAACGTCAAAAGGTCTTCGCCCTTCATCTCGCCATTTAATACTTGAGAACCGCCGAAGTATAACACAAAGCATAATGCACTAATAGCAAATAATTCATTGAATGCCGGAATCAAAGCTATCACTCTGCGATGCTTAATAGCCGAGCGTACATAGCTCGCAGTTTGCGACATAAATTTTTCATTAGTAGAATTTTCAGCATTATATGCTTTGATAATTCTGATGCCGAACAAAGTCTCTTGCAACGAACTTGTGTAATCCGACATAGCATTCTGCATTCTGGAAGCATACTTCTTGAGATATTTAATAGCAAATCTAATAATTAAAACGCTGATTATGCTCGTCGAAAATGCCATAAATGTAAGCATTGGAGAAATCGCCAATAGCAACATCAAGAAAATTACTATCTGAGTTCCTTCTTTTAATATCGTAGTGATAGAGCTGATTGTATTGCCATTTACTACGGTTACGTCGTTTGTAATCACAG
>CAZIIZ010000314.1:0-4361 GCA_964539225.1 uncultured Hyphomicrobiales bacterium
ATCCGGGCAATAACGGCGGTTACGGCATAATGGATACTTTCAAGATAGATAAGCATATTTTTTCCGATGCGGATATTGAATCAGTTCTCTCCACATTGAAAGGATTTTCTGCATCCGTGGACGATACGCAATTGGACTCCGCATTAGAGAAATTAATGAATATCGGGCTATCTCGCAATAAGAATCTTGGTCAATTGAATGATAAAATTATAGTGGACATATTCCGCTATGGAGCTTCGGCGAAACAAAAAGAGACATACAAAATCGTTTACTATGCTATCAATAATGCTCGCTTGATAAATTTTGAGTACGTTAATGGGTTGGGCGAAGCTACAGCCCGAACTATCGAGCCGATGACGTTAGTATTCAAAAATTTCACGTGGTATTTGTTCGCATACTGCCAATTAAAGGATGATTTCCGATTTTTCAAATTATCACGGATGCGGAATATCAACGTGTCGGTGCATACCTTCGTTCGCCGAGAAACAAAATACAGCGATCACGAATTAAATGCCGAGCGAAATTACCAAAGAATTAATTTGATAATTAAATTTGCCGCCCGAATCAAGCATAGAATAGAAGAATACTTCCCAGAAAATATCGCAGAATATCTGCCGGACGGCTCGACTATCGTAAAACTTAATTGGAAAGAGGACGACTGGATTTATTCATTCCTATTGAGCTATGGCGAGGATGCAGAAATTATCTCGCCTGAGCATATTCGTGAGAATTTTTTGAAAAAAATAAAAAATATTTCGGCACTCTACCAAACTTGACATAATGCTGTCAATCCCGAATCGTAATTTTGTAATCGTAAATATGATTTACTTAATTATTTATATTTTTACAAATTTTTTAAAGGATAACGCAATGGAAAAGACTTATGAAATCACTGCTCTAAGCAGCCCTATCAAACTAATCGGCAAAACTATCCGTACTACTAACGCCGAAGGAAAATGTATCGCTGAACTCTCTAAGTTTTGGTGTGAGTTCTACAAAAACAATGAGAGTCTTAATATACCAAATAAAACCGATGAAAATTATTGCTACGGCGTTTATTCAAATTACGAAAGCGGTACTGAGGGTTATTATGATTATACTATAGCTTATCAAGTCGATAGCTTAGAGAACATTCCAGACGGCTTTACAGCACTCACTATCGAGCCAGGCAATTTCGCTAAATTCAAAGAAGAAGGCGTGATGAATTTGTCCGGCAAATGCACTTCATTATGGAATCAAATCTGGAATTCAGATATAGACCGCACCTTCCAAATCGACTATGAAATCTATGAAGTAGCCAGCTCTTGCGGCGAGAATCCTCAGATGGAATATTTTATCTCCGTGAAATAATTCAAAATTACGCATATCAATTATATAATTTGCCTTGATTTCTGAACCTGAGTCCAGACCCTTGGTTCAGAAATCGGCAATTAGTTATTATTCATCAACAATAACTATTTATTTATTGACGATTACCATATATTTATGGAATTATTGATGATGACTACATATTTATTATCAATATTTACGGAATTATTGATGATGACTACATATTTATTATCAATAATTACTGACTTATTGATAATTACTACATATTATTTGTCCGTATTTACGTACTAATTGATGATTACTACGTATAAATTATTGCTATATATTTGAATATTATTGATATTCAAATATATAGCAATGTCAATTTTTATATTATCATACTCTGCTTAATGATTATTGATAATAACAATTTGAGAATGGATAGATTTAGTATTATTATCAATATGATTAATATTATCATGGTTGATAGGCGATGATGCTCTGTCGAGAATGTGGCTGTACCATAAGTAGTCATTCTGAACGAAGTGAAGAATCCATAAGCTCGTAAGAATCTAAATATTATGGATACTTCGCTATGCCGGTATGACGATATTTATATTTATTATTCTTATGAGACAGCCCCAATATATCAAGAGTTTATTTCGGAAATATTAAGTATTAGTCAAGTGAATATTGTAGAATTGTAAACTACTTCCCCATTTTTAATACAACATAATAATAAAATAATTATTCTTATTATTAGCTTTTTTCTTTTTTGGCTACTTTGCATTAAAATCTTGCTCTATGCTGAGATTTATTAATACTATTTAGGATTTCTAACTTTTTATACTTGCTTTTATTTTATCCTTAAAAGCGTTAAATTCTAAAAGATTTAGAAACTTTACTCTGTTTTTATTAAATACTTCGTACTCAAAGAATACATTATCGACCTTAATTGCGTTGCCAATTTGATGTTTTGGAGATAGTATGCCAACGCCCCAATCAGTATCAATGCAGCAGGAATAAAGCGAATTATCGAAACGATATTTGAGGAATGCTTTCCAAGTAGTACCATTCCAGAAGCATTTAGCCGGAGAATTAAAGAAGTAATAATTCTCTCGAGCGTGCCATTCTGTAGGAGGATTGCAATCGTGAAGCACAATGAAGCCGTCATCTTTAATGTATCTCAATGAATTAATAACGTCTCTGTTCACTTGTTCCGCTAAATGCAGCCCATCAATGAAAATCACATCAAATTTTATGTTTTTATTTAATATTTGATCGCTATCCACTTTATTAAAGAACTCATCGCTTGTAAGTTGGAAATCCACAGGATTCTGACCAAACTCATAACCGGGATCAACGCTATATTTGTGGTCAGCGACTATATGATTAAAATTATCATTAGGATCGCGAACTCCTATTTCTAAATAGTTTGTTTCGTTTTTAGCAATAGTTAATAGATAATTTATAACATCAGTTCTCGTCGGCTTTTTGTTAAGCTCAAGCTCATTTTTATTTGCAGCCTCTAAGTATTCTTTATCCTTTAGTAGCTTGTAAGCCAGCTTTATACATTTGAGAGTTCTAAGTACGATATTGTTCATTAGTTTCGTTTTCATTACTATGAATAAAATTATTTGTTATACTTGAAATCTGTATAGAAAAGATTCCTAGTATTACAGCCAAGCAGCATTATGCGGAGTAATAATAATTTATCGCAATTCCAAATACTATAACATTAATCACTTAATTAGATATTTGAAAAGTTAAACTATTCGTCGTACAACCATTTTGTAACAATACACAATGAACTACTTTTAAAATCATATACAAAAATACAAAAAAAATGGAGAATCTCAAAACTATTCTACTCTGCTTTTTACTTATAAACTCTGATTTTTTGCGAATAGTAATATGCGAAGGTAGCACTTTCGACTATTTTAGTTAATTACCTCACAAAATAACGAAGAACCGGATAAGGATAATGGTTAGCGTTTCGAGGGCTTGATAATATTCGTGCAGAACACATAAATAACATTATAGCCTGCCGCACGAATTGCACAGCAGGCTATAATATGGAAATATTTTAGAAATTTAGAGAGCTTATACAGCTTTTATTTCCTTGCGGAGCTTTGTTAATATCTCAGACACTTGCGACGGAACTACGTTGCTATAGACTTGTTCATTGATAGTAACTACCGGAGCTAAAGCACATACGCCTATGCACCGAGTAGCAACCAATGAGAAATTCCCATCTACTGATGTTTCTCCCATGTCTATACCTAATTCATTCTTGAAGTTTGCAATAATTGTTTCAGCACCCTTTACGAAGCATGCAGTGCCTAAGCAAATTGAGATATGATATTTGCCTTGCGGTTTTAATCTAAAGTAATGATAAAACGTAGCAACTCCGCACACATCAGCCGATGGCACACCGAGCAAATGAGCTACTTCGTCCATTGCTTCGTTCGACAAATAACCGTGCATACCTTGCACTTTATGCAGAACAGCGATCAGATAACTTTCGGGGTTATCCTTAGTTCTGCAATCAGCTATAAAATCAACTAATTCTTGTTCTAATTTATATTCACAGCAATTGCTCATTATTTTATCCCCTTTGGTAATCGTTCATTATAATGTGTATGTAATAATTCGTGCGATAATTCTCCGCCCGGCTCGCCGAGGAATTCTTCGTATAATTTAATAATATACGGATTCTGATGCGATTTGCGTAGAGTTTTGGATTCATCAATTGAATACAAAGCCTGCTGACGACGCTTAATCATCTCAGGATCTAATGGATAAACATATTCTTCTGCGTGAGTCAATGGCTGACCGCCGCCAGCAACACACCCACCAGGACAAGCCATTACTTCAACGACATGATATTGCTTTTCGCCGGATTTGATTCTCTCTAATATAGTTTTAGCATTATTCAATCCATTAGCTACCGCCACATTAACAGTTACTCCATTTATTTCCAATGAAGCTTCTCGCAAGCCTTCAACTGCTCGAACATCTTTGAATTCAATTTTTTCTGAAGGTCCACCTGT
>CAZIIZ010000315.1:0-4353 GCA_964539225.1 uncultured Hyphomicrobiales bacterium
TATATAGTTCAGAAGTAATAATATTCTCGAAGTTGGTTTCGTCAATTTTATTTTTCAATAGATCTTGATATGTTCTATTCTGAGAAACTTTACCATCGCTTGTAGATACTGTAGGACCTTTTGGTAAATCCTTTTTTGCGTCAATCAAAGCAGGACGATTCTTCGGCATCATTTTAACCAAAATATTTTCGTTATCTCTGAACCAAGTAATAGGATTGCCCAAGTTTGCATTCAGATTATCGTTAGTCAATTTAGTAGCTTTGGCATTTGCTACGTCCAGAATCCATAATTCTAAGCCTTTAGTAGTAGTAATCGTAAAGGCAACATATTTATCATTTGGCGACCAAGATAGATTAGCAATTTTAGGATTAGCTGGAAGTCCCTGCACTTGAATAGGCTCTCCGCCGCCCAACACTTTGCGAACTTTGATATTATTTGAATAAGTGGCAGTGCTGGATATGTTAGTATTCGGATTAATTCTCAATCCAGCCAAACGCAATTCATCTTGATTCAAATCGTCCAAAGTCTTATATGTATTTCTGCTCAACAATAGCATATACTCTTTTTTAGTATCCATAATTACGGACGGAGCTCTTTCGTAGTCGGCTAATTCCAAAATCTCCTTTGGAGGCTTTTGGTATGTGATATTTTCCTGAGCATTCGCTAAAAATTGACATAGCAGAGCAAATGCAATCGAGGAAACTATGTTTCTGATAGTAAGTATGCTTTTAATTCGCATAAAATTGTACCCTTGTGTTAATACTGAAATATATACTTTGGTTTAAATACGGAATTTGGGCAAATGAGTTGCGATTTATTTCCTAAAAATACATTATCCACTCTTAAATTCACTCCAACGTAAAGACAAGCGAATTGAGCCATAGTAGAAAAATCCTACTGAACAAAATACATAATAATAAAAAAGATTGCAACAAGTAAACTATGAATACGTTAATAGTTTACTTTGTTGTTTATATGCGAAACGGAAATAAATATAAATGAAATTAGAAATTCGCAATAGAATATTGCTAGTAGCTTTAGAACGATTTAACGATGACGGATTTAAAATGGTAACGACTGATTCTCTGAGTAAAGATATCGGAATCAGTAAGCGAACGCTTTATGCTTATTTCAACTCTAAAGAGGATATATTTGAAACTATTTACTCTGAAAAAAATGAAATTGAGCAGGCAGCTTTAGAGGAAATGTTCGATAAAATTTCCATAAATGACAGCGGTAAACTTTTAGAAGAAATAAAGGATCTGGCTAATATCAACTCGAAGTTGAAATATAGATATTCAAAGCTATTTTTCCGAGATTTAAAGATTTACTTTCCGCATTTATGGCAAAAAGAATTAGATTTGCGTGCGGGATATTCCCGAAAAGGTTTTGATATAATTTGGCAAAAGGGCGTTGAAGTTGGTTTATTTAAAACTACTATTTCCAAAAAAATAATATATTTGATGCAAATGGAAGTATTTAGCAAATTATTAGACCCCGAAGTGCTGCAAGACTTGCCTGGATCAGTAGATGAAGTCTTAAGTGCGATAATAGAAATCTTTTTGTTTGGAGTGGCAGACTCCGATAAACTCAGAACACAAAATTAACTTAAATATAAATTAGAAGGAATATTTATGACAAGAGAAAAATTGAAATTGCGGCTAAAATTAGCATTAATTAGTGCGGTTTCTCTTCTTTCGCTTAATGGAGCGATTGCTCAAACTAAAGTAATGACGCTTGATGATGCGATAAAGCATTCATTAGAAAAAAGCTATGAAACTAAAGCCTCAGTACTTAATATCCAGAAAGCCAATGCAGCAGTAAAAGAAGCATTCGGATATGCACTGCCATCGGTTGACTTAAGTGCTGGTTATACTCGATTTATTGACAAATCGCAAGTTCCATTTATGGATTTCGAAGCATTATTAAATAACTATACTACAGGAAAATTGCTTGAACACAAGCTTATTTTAGAAAAAGATGCTAAGATGGTGCCGATGGGCAATAAATTAATGAGTATGACTCAGTACAATAATTACGAGGCAAAAGCACAAATCACTCAGATTCTATTCTCGCCTGCTGTATTCAAAGGCATTGGAGCTACTGAATCTTATCGTCAATTAGCTCAAGAGCAATTAAAAGGCAAAATCATTGGAAATATAACTAGTATAAAGAAGGCATTCTACGGAGTAATCTTATCCAAAGAGATGCTAAATATATTACAAGTTAGCTTGAGCAATGCTCAGGAGAATTTGAGGAATTTACAACTAATGAACGGCGAAGGCTTTACTTCGGATTTTGAAGTAATGCAAGTAGAAGTGCAAGTAGAGAATATCAAACCTCAAATTAAGCAATTAGAAAATTCATTGAAAAATGCGGAAAATGGTTTGAAAGTATTGATAGGCTTAGAGCAAGGTGAATCCGTTGAATTTGTCGGAGAATTAAATCCAGTAGAAACCGATATAAGCAACGAGCAAGGAATAGTAGAATCAGCATTAGAAAATAATTATGATATAAGAACATTAAATAAAAAAGTAGAAGTCGATCAAGCTTATATTGACATCAATAAAGCCGGATATTGGCCTCAAATTGCAGCATTTGGTTCGTTGAAATATGCAGGATCGTCTGATGATTGGAAATTTATGAACTATAGCGAGTCGATGGTAGGCGTTTCTATGCAGATGAATCTATTTAATGGATTCAGAACGGATAAAAAAGTAGAGCAATCTGAAGTAGATAAATTGGTAACGAAAGAGCAGATAATTCAATTGAGATCAGTAGTCGAAAGCGAAATAAAAAATCAAATATCAGAATTCCAAAGAGTAAAAACTACTTTAGAAGCTCAAGATAAAAACGTGAAACTTGCCGAAAGAGCTTACGAAATTGCCAATCTACGATATAAAGAAGGCAAAGGAACTCAATTGGAAATTAAAAATGCAGATTTAGAATTAAAAAATGCCAAGACAAACAAATTACAATCAATCTATGATATAATTTGTGCTAAAACTATGCTGGATCAGTTGTCCGGCAGAATAGATGATAATTATAATAAAACAATAGATAAATTAATTAATGGGGGAAAATAATATGAAAAAAATTATTCTCATTGCTGTAGTATTAATGGCTTTAGTAACAATCGGAATTGTTTACAAAGCAATTAATAAAAACAATCAGGCAACGACTACAACTGTTCTGCAATTGGTTTCTGTAAAAACTGAACAAGTAAAAACAAGTGATATTGAAGGCGAAATGGCATATACCGGAACAGTTGAAGGAATAAATGAAGCTATGATAGTGGCACAAACTTCCGGCACAATTTTAAAAATGAATGCAATAGTTGGAAGCAAATGCGGAAGCGGTCAAGTATTGGCTGTAGTACACAATACTCAGCAAACAGCGGCAGTTCAACAAGCCAAAGCTCAATTATTAGCTGCCCAAAACAGCTTAGACAAAGCTAAATTAGATTTGGGAAGAGTAGAAAGATTATTCAAAGATAAAGTATCGACTCAAGATAATTTGGAGTTATCGCAATTGAACGTAAAAGCAGCCGAAGCACAAGTAAAAGGTGCGGATGCAGCCTTAGATGTAGCCCAAAAGCAATTAGACGACACATATATTAAAACTACAATTGCAGGATATATCGCCAGCAAAGAAGTTAACTTAGGAGCTACAGTTGCTCCGGGAGCAAAAATTGCGCAAATCGTTGATATATCGAAGTTCAAAATTAAAATTATGGTATCAGAAAACGATGCGGTAAAAATTCAAACCGGAAAAACAGTAAATGTAAAAGTAGATGCTTTGCCGAGGCAAGTATTCGAAGGCAAAGTTTCGACAATCGGACTATGCACACAAGAAGGAATGCGTTCGTATCCTGTGGAAGTGTTAATAGACAACAAATCACAGAAATTAGCTATCAAATCCGGAATGTTCGCAAGATGCGTCATCAATATAGAATCTAAGAAAAACGCAATCGTAGTGCCGGAAAACTCCGTGATAATTAACAATGACGGTTCGGCAAACGTGTTTGTAGCCGAAAATGGCAAAGCAGTAAACAAAAATGTAGTGTTGGGAATTAAGAATTCAGGGAAATACGAAATAGTTTCCGGTATAACTGCCGATGCGAAAGTAATCACTGATGGCAAAGAAAGAGTAAAAGACGGTATAGAAATTAAGGAGATTATAAAAAAGAATAACCGAAGTAGCCTTTCGCCGGCTGGCATTTTATAACGAGATATTTTTTGCATTTGGCGTAATTGGGATATTTACATATTTCAATATGGGCGTTGCTTTGTTTGCAAAGATTTAATGGACGATGGCATTCGTTTAAAACGTATTTTCGGGAGCTGGAACAAA
>CAZIIZ010000316.1:0-4351 GCA_964539225.1 uncultured Hyphomicrobiales bacterium
ATGTATATTCTCAATTTATTTAGTTGTCAATGGACAAGCTTCGGAAGGCGATGTAGTCGATTATTTCTTTGATAATACTATTACATATATTTTTATGGCAATAATTGCCTATAATGTACATATAATTTATAATAATTCTATTGACAGAAGCGAAGCTGCATTGAAAGATGCACAAAATTCCAAAGAAGAAGTCAAGCTGTTGAATGAGGAATTAGAAGCCAAAGTGCAGGAAAGAACCTCAGAATTAAACGAAGCAATGCAATTAATTGAGGATTCGAATATTGAATTGTATGTATTAAACGGGCAGTTATCCAATAAAGCTGAGTATTTATCTATATTAAATGAAAAACTAGCACTGTCCGAATCCCATTTACTTAAAATCAATGCAGAAAAAGACAAGTTCTTCTCGTTAATCGCTCACGATTTAAAAAATCCATTTGTTGCTCTAATTAATAATGCAGAACTATTACTGAAATATTATGATAAAATGGATGATGATAAAAAGAAATCGATGATAAACGGCATGAAGGATGCCTCGCAAGCTACTTACTCATTATTAGAAAATTTATTGGAATGGTCTAGAGCTCAACGAGGATTAATACCGTTTAATCCTGAAGAGTTCAATTTGTTTATTCTGGTGCATAGTTCAGTCGAATCGCTCAACCTAATAATAGAAAATAAAAAAATCACATTAATTAACAATGTATCGCTTGGTTTATATATAGAAGCCGATCGGAATCAAATTACTACCGTAATTAGAAATCTGGTATCGAATGCTATTAAGTTTACTCCAGAAAACGGAGTAATACAAATCAATGCTGATGATGAAGAAAATAAAGTTATAATCTCAATTAGTGATTCCGGCGTTGGTATGAATGAAATTACATTAGAGAAATTATTTAAAATTGACGTTCAGGTAACGACACGAGGCACATCCGGCGAAAAAGGGACTGGATTGGGTTTATTGCTTTGCAAGGATTTTGTAGAAATGCACGGCGGCAAAATTTGGGTAGAGTCTGAGCTTGGCGTGGGAAGTACATTCAATTTTTTACTGCCTAAAATATAAAATTTATTAAAAGTCTTGATTTAGTAAAAACAATGATTATCAACATACTTGTGCTAAAAATATGGAAATATTAAAATCAATAATAAAGTTTCTAACCTATTTCGCAGTTCTATTTACTATGGTAGAATTCTACCTAAAGATAAATAAGATATGGAAGCGTCGCTCCGAGCCGGAAGTAGCTGCGTCGCAGTCGCTGATGGCATTGGCTATTGGCGGATTCACTTCGATAATTTGGGTAACGAATTATTTCCTAAGTCAGGATTGGGAAGGCGTAGGCGAATATGCTATATTTTTAGCGGAAACTCTAATTATGATGGCGATAGGCACAGGAATATTTGTGAAATACTCCGGCAATGAGAAATTGAATTTGTGGGGCTTAATCAAGAAGTCTTTGAAATTGGAGAAAGATGAAGCATCGTTCTTGCTTAATACAATTATGAAACCCAAAAATTGCGATTTGATATTGAGAATACTCTATAAAATAGCAATGATAGACAACGAATATGCAGACAATGAAAAGAAAATGCTCGAAGCATTTGCCAAGGAATGGGATTTAGACATACAAGATATTTACAATACTCAATTGAGCGAACAATGCAAATTTATGCAGATTAAAGATGACTTCGAAGTATATCTGAAATTATCGCCTCCCAAGGAGCAAGTTGCTCAATTAAAGGATTTGGTAAATGCTTTAGTAACCGCTGACGATACAATTTCTAGCGAAGAACAAATGATATTGGACGAAATTATCCCGATGCTCGATATTTATTTGGACGGCAAGCAACAGAAGCCGCAATATCTCGTCATCATAGTACCGCAGACTGAGGAACAGATGGAGCGAACTTCCTGCATTTCGCCTAATGTTGAAAAAATTCATAGTGCCGGCGGAGTGGCTTACGAAGTAGAATCGTTTAATTCCAAATTGTTCGCCGAATTGATGTGTGATAAATATAGAGAGCAAGGTCTATTTACTACAGTTTTAGATTATAAATCAAAATACAATAAAGAAAAATAAATGCCAAATATTAAATATCAAGATAGTTTCGACGCTATAATATGCCTAAACGCAAATCTTCCGAACAGAGAAATAATCCTCGCCTTTGGCGATATTCCAATTCTTGCCGCCGATGGAGCAGCAATTCAATTAATGGATATGGCAATCACTCCGAATTATATTATTGGAGATTTGGATTCATTTCTGAATTCCGAATATCGCAATAATTATCCAATTGAATTTTTGATTCACAAACCGGATCAAGAAGCCAATGACTTCGAGAAAAATATTGAATTCGCTATAGTCAAAGGGTGGAAGAATATACTCGTCCTTGGCATTCATGGCGGACAATTAGAGCATACGCTGAATAATTGGAGTGTGTTCGCTAAGTTTTCAAAAAAAGTCAATCTCGTAATTTATGATTTAGACCGATACGGATTCATGATAGGCGAAGGCGAATACGTGCTGGATACATACATAAGCGAGCTGATTTCGCTAATTCCCCAGCCGAGAGCCAAAGTATTAATTAAGAATTTCGAGTGGCTACTTACGGACGAAGTCTTGGAATTAGGCAAACGAGAAGGAGCAAGAAACATAGCCACTTCTGATAAAGTATTTATTCGCATAATCGAGGGCGAGCTTTTAGTATTTACTGAAGCAAGAATCCCGAAGATGGTGAAGAAAATGGGTAATTAGGAAAGTATGGAAGATTTAAAATTTAGTTCAGATGTTGTAACTCAGTTGACTTTTACTTTTGGAACGTTGATATTAATTATCTTCATCGTAACAAGTAATTATGATTTAGACCTTTTAGCTTATATCTATTTATTTTTTGCAATTTTACTAAATTTCACTATTTGGATATTACTTGTAATGAAAATTATTCTTGAAAAATCTAAAAGGAAATATTGGACTAAAACTATGATGTTGTCCTTAGTAAACATCCCGATAATGGGTATATACTTATTAATCGCCGGATATTCTACTAATATTATGCGAGTTACATTCACAAACTCTAAATCTGAATTAGTACGAGAAATACAAGTTATAGGTAAAGAGAATATTAAGATTGACGGTCTTGAACCCAATGATAGTAAAACATGTTGGATACCTATGAACGGAGACGGATCAATCTATATAAGATATAAATATAAAGATTCAGTAATTACTGAAACAGTTATCAAAAATCAGAACAGGGGTAAAATAATGAAGTATAATATCGGACAAGAAAATGGTTCTACATTTATAATAATATGAAAACTAAAATCCTCAATATTATTCACAAATTAAATTTCAACCTAAAGCTATTTATTGGGTTGATGTTCGGATTTATTGCGTTTACTATAATTGGTACTTTGACTCATGAGTGTGGGCATGCGGCAGTAGCAGAATATTTAGGCTATCATACCCGAATTGGGTATGGGTATATGACTTGGGTAAAGCCAGAAGACATTAATTTTTATAAAAGAATAGTCAAGCAATATCCGAACGAAATAGCCCAAAATTTAGACTTTCCCGAAAAAAACAAATTTCAAAAATTTCAATCTCAATATCGTTATGCTGATGTTCGAGTTATTTTGGGCGGTCCCTTACAAACGTTATTGACCGGAACTATCGGATTAATAATTATTCTGATTTACTACAAACGCTACCGAATAACTGAAACGTTATCAGTATTACAATGGACAGCCATACTTACAGCCTTGTTCTGGCTCAGACCTCCGGCAAATCTATTTTCGATGATTATTGGTTTTATCAATAAAGGTAGATTATCTTGGCTAGATGATGAATCGAAATTGGATTGGTATTGGCAACTACCACATTCTACTACGTTAATTATTACGGGTATAATTGGAGCGGGTGTATTGGCATTTATTATGTTCAAAGTAATTCCTCAGAAGCAGAGATTCACGTTTTTGGCTGCCGGATTAATTGGCGGAATAATTGGGTATTTATTTTGGTTGGAATGGTTCGGTCCGATAATAATGCCTTAGAAGGCTTATATAAACTTTCGGAAGGTTTGAGCCAATTGTCTGAACTGTGATTTTGATGATTATTCTTGAAATGTCTTTCAATCTTCAGGAGCTGTCTCATAAGTATTGAATTTGAAAGAATTGTCATTCTGAAGTCTCAAAGAAAACTACGTTTTCACTAAAAGAAAATGACATATCATATTAAGCCTTTAGAAATTATGTAGAGAAAATTCATGAAATCATTCTTATGATTCAGCGTAGCTAATTTTCTCTACATAATTTCACTTTATCCTCACTTTTGGGGAATTTAGGAAAGTG
>CAZIIZ010000317.1:0-4348 GCA_964539225.1 uncultured Hyphomicrobiales bacterium
ATAGCAGACCTAAGCTCCAGACGCGGAAAAGTAGAAGGGATTGAACCGCGAGGTTCTATGCAAGCCATAAAAGGGCAAGCACCTTTATCGGAGATGTTCGGGTATGTTACTAAATTAAGATCGGCAAGTCAGGGCCGGGCAGTATATACGATGACATTTTCGCATTACGAGCCCGCAGTAATTAAAAATGTAAGTTATTAATAAATAATATAATTAAATAATTGGTTTTATAATTTTTTTTGGAGCTTAGAAAAATGGCTAAAGAGAAATTTGATCGTTCGAAACCCCACGTCAATGTTGGCACAATAGGCCACGTAGATCACGGTAAGACAACTTTAACAGCTGCTATCACTGCAGCATTAGCAAAAAAGTCCGGTGGATCAACTCAAGTACGTTCTTTCGATTCAATCGATAATGCACCTGAAGAAAAAGCACGCGGGATAACAATTGCTACTGCTCACGTTGAATACGAAACAGCAAATCGTCACTATGCCCACGTAGATTGTCCGGGTCACGCCGATTATATCAAAAATATGATCACAGGTGCTGCTCAAATGGACGGTGCAATTTTAGTATGCGCCGCTACAGACGGACCAATGCCTCAAACAAGAGAACACATCCTTTTAGCTCGCCAAGTAGGCGTGCCTAGATTAGTAGTATTCTTAAATAAAGTAGATATCGCAGATCCAGAGTTATTAGAATTAGTTGAAATGGAACTAAGAGAGTTATTAACCTCTTACGAATACCCAGGCGACGATATTCCGATAATTCCAGGTTCGGCTTTGCATGCTTTAGAAGCAGGATCAGATCCATCAGCAACAGCAGATGATGAAAGATTAGTATGCGTTTATAACTTAATGGAAGCAGTTGACACTTATATACCAACTCCACAAAGAGATACAGATAAACCGTTCTTAATGCCGGTAGAAGATGTATTCTCAATCACTGGTCGCGGTACTGTAGCAACTGGTAAAATCGACCGCGGTATCGTTAAAGTTAACGAAGAAGTTGAATTAGTAGGTTTCGGCTTACACAAAAAAACAACTTGTACTGGCGTTGAAATGTTCCGTAAGTTATTAGACGAAGGTCGTGCAGGCGATAACGTAGGTTTATTGCTTCGCGGCGTTGACAAAAAGGAAATTGAACGCGGTATGGTAATTGCTAAACCAGGTTCGATTACACCTCACCACAAATTCAATGCTCAGGTGTTATTCTTAACAAAAGAAGAAGGCGGACGCCATACACCAATCTACAGCGGTTACAGACCACAGTTCTATTTCAGAACTACAGACGTAACTGGTATCTTAAACTTGCCAGAAGGAATCGAAATGATTATGCCTGGTGATAACGTAGATAACTTAATCGTTGAATTGATTACTCCGGTAGCTATGGAAGAAGGACTTCGCTTCGCAATTCGTGAAGGCGGAAGAACAGTTGGCGCCGGCGTTGTAACAAAAATATTAGAATAATTAATATGCTCTAAGTGGGTAGCCGGAAAGTCCGGTTACCCCTACTGATTGAAAAATATTGGAGTAATATAACGTGGCAACACAAAGAATTAGAATAAAGTTAAAATCATACGATCACAATCTTATTGATAAATCATCGGAGCGTATTGTACGTACGGTGAAACAGACCGGTGCAGTAGTATCAGGTCCAATTCCATTGCCTACTAAGAGAAGCGTGTACACAGTTTTGCGTTCACCTCACGTTGATAAGAAATCAAGAGAGCAATTTGAAGCAAGAGTACACAAAAGATTGATAGATATATTTAGTTCATCACAAAAGACTATCGATGCACTGATGAGATTAGAGCTCCCTGCAGGTGTTGATGTAGAAGTAAAAGTCTAAAAAGGAGAAAGAATATAATGAACGCAGCAATATTAGGCAAAAAAATTGGAATGACTAGTTTATTCACTGCTGATGGCGAACAAATCCCATGCACAGTGATATTAGCGGGACCTTGCTCTGTAACTCAAATAAAAACAATTGCAACTGACGGATATGAAGCAGTTCAGATTGGTTATGATGAAGTATCGGAAAAAGCTTTAAACAGACCTGAATTAGGTCACTTGAAAAAAGCTGGCGTAAGCCCGATGCGCACTTTGAAAGAATTCAGAGGTTTAACTAAACAAGTTAATTTAGGCGATCAATTAACAGTCGAACAATTCGCCAAAGGCGATAAGATTAAAGTATCCGGCAATAGCAAGGGTAAAGGATTCCAAGGCGTAGTGAAAAGACATCACTTCGGCGGTGTAGGAATGGCGACCCACGGTCAGTCAGATAGACAAAGACACCCTGGTTCAATCGGTTCATCTTCATATCCTTCGAGAGTATTCAAAGGTTTGAGAATGGCTGGTCGTATGGGCGGTAAAAGAATTAGCGTACGCAACATTGAAATAGTAGATGTAATTCCGGAGAAAAATATCCTTTTCGTAAAAGGTGGAATACCGGGATGCCCAAATACTTTGATAGAAATAATTAAATTATAAAATTAGACTATAATTTGCAAGGCGAAATACAAATGCAAGTAGATTTATATACAAAAGACGGCCAAATAAGCGGTAAAATTGAACTTCCGGAGGAAGTGTTTGCGATCGAACCAAACGAACACGCAATGCACATGTCCGTAGTTACATATTTACAGCATCAACGACAAGGCACAAGAAAAACTAAAACCCGTGCTGAAGTACGCGGTGGCGGTAAAAAACCTTGGAGACAAAAAGGTAGAGGCACAGCACGCTCCGGGTCGTCAAGATCTCCTGTATGGGTAGGCGGCGGTACCGTTCACGGACCAAAAGCAGGCATTCGCGAAATTAAGATAACTAAAAAACTTAATCGCTTAGCCAGAAAATCAGCATTTTCTCTGCGCTTACAAGAAAATAATATCTTGGTGGTTGATGATTTCAACATGAACTCAATCAAAACTCAAGAATTCTATGGCGTATTGAAAAATTTGAAACTCAATACAGAAAAAACTCTAGTGCTTACAGCGGAACACAATGAAATTATGTACTTATCTTCAAGAAACGTACCACACTTATCATTGCATCCGGCTGATAAAATATCGACTTATGATATCTTATCACACAAGAAACTCTTAATATTCAAGAGTTCGATCGACAAAATAGTAAATACATTTAACAATTAATTCGGATAGAATTAAAATGATAGAGATAATTAAGCGGCCTTTACTTACAGAAAAAGCTATGAAAAGTAATGAGCAAGGAATCTACGCCTTCGAGGTGACGCCGAACGCTAATAAGATTGAAATCAAAAAAGCTATCGAAGCACTATTCGAAGTACAGGTTGACAGCGTAAGAACTCTTCGAATTAAAGGCAAGGTAAAAGTACGTAATACACGCAAAGGTGTGATGCGCGGCAGAAGACCGATGGTGAAAAAAGCGTACATAACATTGAAAAAAGGTCAGACAATTGATATTGTCTCTGGTGCCGCTAATGAATAATTTTTAGAATAAATACGATAAAAATAAAAAGATGGGAATTAGAACTTTAAAACCGATGACTCCGGGTACAAGACGTTACTCAGTATCGACTTTCGAAGAGATTACAACAGATAAACCTTATAGACCGTTGTTAGCTCCTAAGAAAAAGTCCGGGGGTCGTAATAATACCGGTAGAATCACCTCTCGTCACCGTGGCGGCGGACACAAACAACAGTACAGAATTATCGATTTCAGAAGAAATGATAAAATCGATATTCCCGCTACAGTAAAAACTATCGAGTACGATCCGAACAGAACAGCTCGTATCGCTTTGGTAGAGTATTCCGATGGAGTGATAAGATATATCTTAGCACCAAACGGACTTAAAGTGGGTGATTCTATTATAGCAAGCCCTAATGCAGAATATAAAGATGGTAACTGTTTACCATTGAATAAAATTCCAGCAGGCTTAGCTATCCACAATATCGAAATGAAGCCAGGCAAAGGCGGACAATTAGTACGCTCAGCAGGAACTTCGGCACAATTATTAGGCTGCGACGAAAAATACGCAACTATTAAAATGCCAAGCGGTGAAATTCGCTTAATATTAAACAAATGCTACGCTACTTTAGGCACTGTGAGCAATCCAATGCACGAGAAAATTATTCTCGGTAAAGCTGGCAGAATGAGATGGCTCGGCGTTAGACCTCAAACACGTGGTATGGCGATGAACCCAATCGATCACCCTATGGGCGGTGGTGAAGGTACATCTAAATCTGGTGGTGGTCGTAAGCATCCTATGTCTCCATGGGGTAAATACGCTAAGGGTCTTAATACTCGTAAGAAACGCAACTTAAATGATAAATTTATTATTCGCTCAAGAAAACGTAAATAAGAAGGTG
>CAZIIZ010000318.1:0-4347 GCA_964539225.1 uncultured Hyphomicrobiales bacterium
CAAGAGTTATAGATTCCTGCATCCACTCGAAGACTCGTTCCGCAGGAATGACAACGATAAGGTAACTGAGTTTTGTAACGGTCTTATATTGTTAAAACATAGTCCTAAATTAATAAGCAAAAAGGATTGTCATCTCGTACGAAATAACAATCCTTTTTAAAAGTATTATAACACTTAAGTGTTTACCAAATAATTGCTCTGTCTGCTTCCGCTCTAAATAATGGTTCGCCCGGTTTAACATCGAAAGCTGACTGGAAGAAAGGTAAGTTAGGCATTAATGCGTTAACTCTTGCTTCTGCCGGAGAGTGAACATCGTCTTTTAATCTGCGTTTTTGTTCAGCTTCGCGGATATTTGCACGCCAAACTTGAGACCAAGATAATAATAGTCTTTGTTCGGGAGTGAATCCGTCGATTTTTTCAGTTTTTTGTCCTTTTAATGCTTTTAATAAAGCAGTATGAGCCAAAGTAATACCGCCTAAGTCAGCGATGTTTTCGCCTAAAGTTAATTCACCATTTACTTTGTCGCCATTTAGTTCGAATTTACTGAATTGGTCAACCAATACTTTCGTTTTAGCTTCAAATTGTTTAGTGTCTTCGTCAGTCCACCAGTTATTCAAATTGCCGTCTTTGTCGTATTGTTTACCTTGATCGTCGAATCCGTGAGTCATTTCGTGACCAATTACTCCACCGATACCGCCATAATTAATAGCATCATCGCCGTTAATGAAGAAGAAAGGTGGTTGCAAAATAGCCGCTGGGAAAACTATTTCATTAGAATTTGGGCTGTAATAAGCATTGACTGTCTGAGGAGTCATGTGCCATTCTTTCGGATCAGTCTTTTTATCAACTTTGCTTACCATCTCGGCAAACTCGAATTTGTTAGCATTCATAGCATTTTCGAAATAAGATTTATCTTTAGAAATTGATAACTTAGAATAATCTTTCCATTTGTCTGGATAGCCAATTTTCACGTTCATTACGGATAATTTTTCACGAGCTTTGGCTTTTGTGCCAGCAGTCATCCAAGTTAGTTTTTGGATATGTTCGTCGAAAGCTGCTCTTAAATTAGAAACTAATTTAAGCATACGTGTTTTCGCTTCAGCAGGGAAATATTTTTCGCAATACACTTTGCCGACTGCTTCGCCTAAAGCACCATTAGTGGCGTTTAAAGCTCTTTTCCAGCGTGGTTGAATAGTCTTGCTGCCGGATAGAACTTTACCAAAAAAGTTGAAGTTTTCATTCACGAAGTTAGTATTCAAATAATCAGCAGCATTAGTGATTAAATTCCATCTTAAATAATTTTTCCAATCCTCGATTGAAGTGCTTTTTAGTATCTCGCTAATTCCATTGAAAAACTTAAGAGATGAAACGTTGATTTTCGAAGTTTTAGCGATGCCGATTGTTTTGAAATAATTATTCCAATTGATAGCTGGGCACATTTCTTGCAATTTCTTTAAATCTACAGCATTATAGGTAGCTTGAGGATCTCTTTGCTCTAATAAGGTCATAGAAGTTTTAGCTAATTTTGTTTCTAATTGAAAAACAGATTTAGCAATTTCTTGCGATTTACTTGTATTGTCTAATAAATTGAACATATTTCCTAAATGCTCAACGTATCTCATTCTAATTTCTTTAGAACGATCGTCTTCTTCAGTATAGTAATCTCTGTTGCCCATTCCAAGACCAGCCTGAGCCAAATTTGAAATGATCATTTTACTGTTTTTATCATCTTGGCTAGCATAGAAAGCAAAGATAGGAGCCATGCCGCAAGTTTGGAATTCCGCAGTTACCATCATTACATCGTCTAAGGATTTAATTCTATTGATTTTATCTAAATATGATTTCAAAGGAGCAATACCTTCTTTTTCAATTTTCGATGAATCCAATGCCGTAGTGTAGAAATCTCCGATTTTTTGAGCTTCGCTTCCAGTTTTTCCCGGATTTTTCTGAGCTTCGTTCATCAATGTCTTCATTTGTTCATTGTTGTCTTCTTGAAGAATATTGAAAGCACCCCAGCGAGAATATTCATCAGGGATTGGATTGTTTTTCAGCCAACCTCCATTAGAATAACGGAAGAAATCCGCACCGGGTTTGATGCTTGTGTCGAAGTTTTTCATTTCTATGGGCTTCACATCTTTTGATTTATCAGCAGATAATAAATCGTGATTAGAGCCAAGTAGCGTACCGACTGCAATTGAAGTCGAAATCGCTATTCTTGTAAATACTGTCATTTAATTGTACCCCATTAACTTTAAAATAAATATTAATTCGAACTCTATAACGTACAAAATATTTTTTGGTTTCATAATAATTCAAAACTTAGAAATCATTTTCTGTACCCAATATTTCAGAGTCTATTCTGCATGAATATCTTTCATAGTTTGGGGCTAAATAAACAACAAATCCCGATTATTGTTTAAAAGCAATAATCGGGATTTGTGATTTGATGTAAGTAGATAAGTCTATTTAGAATGTCTTCATTACTTCGTTCATAATTGCGAAGCCTTCTTCAATCTCAGGAAGAGTTAAATTAAGCGAAGGACGGAAGCGTATAGATTTTATGCCGCAGTTTAGCACTATTAAGTTTTTGTCCCAACATTTCTGACGGAATTCATTGCGATGATCGTGGGTATCGAAATCAAAAGCAGAGAAGAATCCGCGACCGCGAGGATTGCTTACTAATCCGGCAAAGTTTTCCGTCATCATTCTAATATTATTATTAAATGGTTCGGATAGATCTTTGACGTTTTGCACTAATTGTTCTTCTTCGATAATTTCTAAGAATTTAGTAGAACGTACCATATCAGTATAATTTCCGCCCCAAGTAGAATTAATTCTGCTTGATACTATGAATACGTGGTCGTCAATATCATCAATTCTGTCTGTAACTAAGATACCGCAGATTTGCATTTTTTTACCGAATGCCAAAATGTCCGGTTTTACTTCTAATTGTTCGTGAGCCCAGAAAGTTCCTGTTAATCCGCCGCCGGTTTGCACTTCATCGAAGATTAAAAGAGAATCGTTGTCGTCGGCAATTTGTCTTAATTGTTTCAAAAATTCAGTACGGAAGTGATTGTCTCCGCCTTCAGCTTGAATTGGCTCAATTATAATGGCGGCTATATCATCTTTGTGGTCGATGAACGCTTGATTGATTTCAGCGATTGATTGTTTCTCTAATTCTATTGTATGCTCTAATGATTCCGGAGTTAATGGGAATTTTAGCATAGGATTCGTTACTCGAGGCCAATTAAATTTAGGGAATAAATCGACTTTTGCTGGGTCAGTATTTGTAAGCGACATTGTATAGCCGCTTCTACCGTGGAATGCTTATTTGAAGTGAAGAATTTGTTGTCCTTTTTCTTCTTTGTATCCTTTTCTGAAGTTTTTACGAACTTTCCAGTCTATTGCTGTTTTTAAAGCGTTTTCTACTGCTAAGGCACCGCCGGTAACGTAAAATGAATATTTAAAGTAGCTTGGCACTCCTACTTTGAAAAATGTTTTTACGAACGTAGCCATTCCTTCTGTATAAATATCAGAATTAGAAGGATTGTTGACTGCGGCTCTGCCGAGATAATCTATAAAATTAGGATCTGTCATTTTCGGATGATTCAGTCCAATTGGAGCTGAAGCAAAGAAAGTGAAGAAATCTAAATAATCTTTTCCTGTTTTAGCATCGTGCATTCTGCTGCCACGGCTTTTTTCTAAATCCAAAACGAAGTCGAATCCATCGACTAACATATAATTGCTTAGTTCCTGCATTGTATTGTCAGCAGGTACGAAATATTTTGGCTGGTAATTTCCCATAGCCATAATTCACTCCAAATAATAGTTAATAATATCTATATTTTATATAAATTAGATTGCATTGATAAATAATATACTTACTGGATTAAGTTCGGTATTAAATTGCGGGATAAGGGTTATGAAAGTGGATAGTACAGAGCAGAACCCACAAGCATACAACCATCGAAATGAATGAATTGCCTCTGATTGTGCCTTTTTGAGTAAGGCTATTTCCTGCTTTTAATGTTTTGTTCCTCATAGCATACAAATTACACAAAATATCCGAGAATACCAAAGAATATATCAACTATGCAGAATATTATTAAATATATGAAAAAAATTAAGATAGAATTGATATAAATACTTTAATCGCAAATCAAACGATATACAAACTATCATTTATTGAAACCAAACCTCAAAAATAACGTAATTCAACTATATTATTTTTAGTATAAACAGAAAGGACAGTAAATATGACAAAGAGATTATACAGATCCAGAAATAACAAAATATTTGCCGGAGTAGCCGGAGGAATAGCCGTGTATTTCGAAATTGATCCAGTGA
>CAZIIZ010000319.1:0-4346 GCA_964539225.1 uncultured Hyphomicrobiales bacterium
TGGATAATATTTGATCAACCTATCTTTCAAAAACTGTTATTAGAATTCCCTATAACCTTTGCAATGGTCATATTTTGCTAAACTATTACTCTGATGGATAGGAACTACATTATATTTATTCAAATAATCCGTTTTGATAATATTAAATATTCATTTTCGCGAGAGCGTATAAGCACTTTAATAAAAGCATTCCTACTATTATAAACAATATCTGTTCATAATTCATTATCCCACAAAAACACATCAATAATATATTAATAGTATCGTTTATACATTTTTAAACAAATATGAAGTAGAAGATACATGCAACAAAAAACTCTTTTGTTTTATAGCCAAAATCTACAAAGAAATATTGAAATACCTATTTATGGTCATTATGGTTTTGCGTTAGTATTATTTCCTGCTTTGTCTGATTCTCCTTTGGTATATGAAGATAATGGAACTATCGACAAAATAGCTCCATTTATCAAAAAGGGGAAATGCAGAGTATTCAGCGTACCAACTATTAATGAAGAGACTTGGTTTACTGAAAAATTAACAAATGAAGAGAAATCTAAACTATTTTTAGCATATAATAATTTTATTAGCGACGAGTTAGTTCCTCAAATATATTCACACTGCAATGGTCCGGTTCCAATTATTACTTGCGGTGCTAGTATTGGTGGATTTTTAGCTGCAAATGCTTATTTCCGCAGACCGGATTGTTTCTATGGAACTATTTCTATGAGTGGATTTTTTAATATAGAATATATAACAAATTATTATTTCGACGATAATTGCTATTATAATTCTCCTATACACTATTTACCGAATTTGAACGATAGTTATTGGTTGTCATTTTTAAAAAGTAAGCACCATATATATCTATATTCTGGAAGCGGTGAGAACGAATTCCCGCATAATACAGAAAATCTTTGTAGATTGCTAACCGAAAAGGAAATAAAACATAGTAGCGAAATTTGGGGACCGGAATACGGGCATAACTTCGACACTTGGAATGAAATGCTATTTAATATTTTGAATACGAAATTGTAAATTAGATTATAATTAATACTTATTATACAAATTATAAAGGGAGAATATTATGGCTATAAAATTAGCAATAAATGGATTTGGTAGAATTGGGAGAATGGTGTTCCGCGAAGCGATGAAACACAAAGCTGAATTCGAATTCGTTGGTATCAATGATTTAACTGATGCTAAGACATTAGCTCATTTGTTGAAATACGATTCTGTTCACGGAAAATTCCCAGGTACAATTCAAGTCGAAGGCAATAAATTGATTGTCGATGGTATTGAAGTTGTAATTTCAGCTGAAAAACAAATCGAAAATTTACCTTGGAAAAACAATGTTGATATAGTTTTGGAATCAACAGGAGTATATACTTCCAAAGAACAATTAGAAAAGCATTTAGCAATTGGTGCGAAAAAAGTAATTCTTTCTGCTCCAGCTAAAGATGAATTAGATGCAACAATTGTACTCGGAGTGAATGACGACTCATTGACCGGTAAAGAGCAAACTCTTTCTAATGCGTCATGCACTACTAATTGCTTAGCTCCGATGGTGAAAGTATTGAACGACAAATTCGGCATTGATAAAGGACTTATGGTTACTATCCATGCTTATACTAATGATCAGAATATACTTGATTTGCCTCATAAAGATTTAAGAAGAGCAAGAGCAGCTGCGGTAAATACTATTCCAACATCTACAGGTGCAGCTAAAGCTGTGGGCTTAGTTATCCCAGAACTAAAAGGTAAATTGAATGGTTACGCCGTTAGAGTGCCTGTACCGGATGGTTCATTAACTGATTTAACAGTAGTGTTGAAAACTGATACAACCAAAGAAGAAATTAATGCTGCAATGAAAGAAGCGTCCGAGACTTATCTAAAAGGAATTATGGAATATAGCGACGAACCATTGGTGTCGAGCGATATTGTTGATAATCCGCATTCAGTAATATTTGATTCTCAATTAACCGATGTAAAAGGCAATTTAGCTAAAGTCATCGGATGGTACGATAATGAATATGGATATTCTTGCAGGACTTTAGATTTGATTCTTAAAATGAAGAAATATTTATAACGTAATCATACGTTTAAAAGGTATAATGTAATTAGGATTATTAAGTGTAATAACTTAATAATCCTAATTTTGTATTTTCACGAATGATGATATATATTCAACTGAAACTAACTAATCATAAGTAACTTAGATGTTCCGAGGAACAGGCAATTTGACATAAAAAGTAGTGCCGATTCCGATTTTTGATTGTACATCAATAATTCCATTATGTTGATGCAGGATTCGTTGGGTGATTGGCAATCCCAAGCCAGTACCTTCTGCTTTTCGTGTGAAAAATGGATTGAATATTTTCGACAAATCTTCGGGTTGGATACCGCAGCCGTCGTCGGAAATCGCAATAACTACATATTCACTTTCGTTATATTTAGTTGATTTTTCTACATAGCTATTAATCGTTATCGTGCCTTTAGCGTTTATAGAGTCGCCTGCATTCGTAATTAAGTTAATCAACACTTGTTGAATTTGCTTTGCATCAATTGCTACCAAAGGCAGAGAATCGTCTAAACTGACATTAATGGTTATATCTTTTCGTTTAAGCACGGAAGCGACTAAATCTAGAGTCTGAGGTACGATAGAATTGATATTGACCTTTTGTACATCGGGCATAGCCGGTCTAGAAAAATTCAAAGTAACTTCGACAATTCGAGATATTCTATCCACTCCTTGAAGAGCAGTTTTGATGTAAGAATACTCTGGAGCGTCTTGGGCTATTTTCCTTTGTAAAATTTGGAGATTAAGGTTTACAGCTGCTAGTGGATTGCGAATTTCGTGAGCTACTCCGGCAGATAATTGTCCGAGCAGAACTAATTTATCAGCTTGGACTAACTTATCTGTCATCGCATATTGTTCGCTAACATCTCTGGCTAAGGCTTGAATTAGCTTCTGTCCGTCGAAGTCAACGAAGCGAGCACTTACTTCCAGCATGATGCTTTCATTGCTCGGAGTATCTAACGTTAATTCGCTCAATACGATAGGAGAACTTGTCTTTACTAATAATTTAAATATTCTTCGGAATTGGGGCAGAGTCGATCCTATTAGCTCGTTTTTGGATGTACCCATAATGGACGATGCTATTTCGTTTGCGTCGAGTATGCACCAAGTATCTGGCTGAACTATAAATACAGCATCGGAGGCATTGTCGAAAAAAGATTTATACCATACTAATTGTTTACTCAATTGAGCTATCTTTAAATTCAATTCTTCAATATTTACAATAGGTGCGTCTTCAGCGATTATTTCTTTTTTTTTCCTTGGCATTATCTTATTTCTTATTTTCTTTTGGAACAGGAGTAATAGGAACAGTTGGTTGTTTGGTCTGAGTTGAATCTTTGGACTTAAATGAATCCAATGGATTACTGATTTTCAACCCAGGAAGAAAGGATTTCGGATCCGTCAATTTACCAGGAGTATCGCCTAATATATTTTTAGGATTTAAAGATTCTTTAGCATCCCTAAGCATATCGGCAGGATTAAAATTTTCGTTTTTAATTGGTTTTTGCTTGTCAAAATTTGTAGTTCTCTTAATTTCAGCTTTATTATCGGCTTCTATTTCTGCTAAATAATTCCTTTTCGGAGACGTAAATACTTGTCTCTTTTGAAGTGAATCCGGCAATGGAACTCCGGTTTTCATAGCCGAAGAGTAATTTACCAATAGAGCGATATCTTTAGAATATTCAGATTTAGGATATTTGCTTATAAGCAAAGAATAATAAAACAAAGCGGAGTCCTGAATCGTTAGTTTGTTTTCGAATATCCAGCCAATAGAGTATAAAGACTTAGGAGCTAATTTATTATCGGGGAAACTGTTATAAACCGAGAAATACTTTTCAATTGCTAAAGTGTAAAGCCCATTCTTACGGAGTTGATTGCCAGACGAAAAAACGTCAGCAATTGAGTCTATAGTATAATGTTCGGTATATCCTAATTTTACAAAGGCTTCGCGACCATAATCAGTCTTTGGATAAAAGTCTGCTAATACTTCGTACAATGAATCAGCTAATAAAGGATTAGAAGCTCTGATTAATCTCTGATAGCTATATACATATTGAGCCCTTGCCATACTATCAGTAGGGGCGATAGCAGTTGATACTTTGTAGTAATATATAGCTGAGTCGGCATTGCCCAGTATTTCATGAGTTCGTCCGAACTGGAAGCAGTCATTTGCTATACCTGATTTCGCAGAATCGGATAATACTTCCGCATTCGAGATTCGCATTAATCCATTTGAAGCACTTTGACGCTTCATATTCCATTCCATCAG
>CAZIIZ010000320.1:0-4335 GCA_964539225.1 uncultured Hyphomicrobiales bacterium
TAAATATTGACTTTTTGACTGTTGCGGCAATCTCTTGAATATAAAATTAATATCGTATTTGGACACTATATTAAGCAGGCATTCTGCCGTTTGGCGGAGCATATCTTCGCCTTCAATCAGGCAAGGTCCGGCAATAATTGTAAATTTATTAAAATCCATAATGTTTACTCTCAATTCAAAAATTTCACTTTTCGATAATTAACTATCAAAAAACAAGCCAAATCAATTCGGCTATAGGAATTAGAGTATATTAAAACTTAAAAAATAAATATATGATTTTAAGTCGAATTTTATTATTTTTGCCAATCGAATAGTAGCATTTGTATAATAATAATAAAGCCGGAATAAATGAAAATTGATGCGTATTTAACCCCACAGTTTACAGAAAAAGAGAATCAATTCGAAAACACAATCGTTTTAATGATAGATGTGCTGCGAGCCAGTTCCACTATTTGTGCTGCTCTGGATAATTCGGCTAAAGAAGTGATAGCAATAGATTCAGTAGATAAAGCTGTTCAATTATTCACTAATTTGAGCAAAGAAAGCAGATTTTTGGGCGGCGAAAGGAATGGAGTAAAACCGAGCGGATTCGATGCCGGCAATTCTCCGGACGACTATCCCGAAGAATCTGTGAAAGGCAAAACAGTTATTGTTACTACTACTAATGGTACTCAGCTATTCCAAAAATGCAAAAGAGCGAAGGTGAAATTAGTAGCCGGATTTATTAACCATACAGCCATTTTAGAATATGTGGATAAAATAGTTAATGAAGACCCAAGCATCAAGGAAATATCAGTATTGTGTGCGGGCAACGACAGCAGATTGTCGTACGAAGACGTACTTTGTGCTGGTGCCTTCATTAATAGTATGAAGAAAAAATATGCCGATGTGCAAATCACCGATACTGCAATGGCTGCTAAAAGTTTATTTAATCTGCATTCTGTCGATTTGAAGCATTTTATTAAATCTTGCGAGCATAGTTTGTTTTTAGAAAAAATTGGTTTTGGTAAAGATATAGATACTTGCTTGGAATTCGACAAGTTTCCGGTTGTGCCTATTATCATAGGCAACAGCATTAAAATCGCATAATAAGAGATAATTTTATAGGGGGAAATATATATGGCTAAATCTGCCGACGACGTGATAGTTCATCGCGTCAGTAACAAAAAAAAGAAGGTTAAGAAGGAGGATTCAGTCGAATCCGCTCCTGATACTCTAAAATTCGATAAACAATTTACAAGGAATATTAAAGTATTGTCCTTGTTCTTTATGCTTGTTTCCTTTCTATTGCTAATTGCATTAGTGTCATATACACCGAAAGACGAGGCATTCCTTGATATTAAAGCCGGTGATATAGTCGGACTAATTAAGGGCAATGAACAAATAATTGCAAAAGCAGAATTAACCAACAACTGGCTTGGATTAGTCGGAGCCGGTATATCTAATTATTTATATAATTATACATTTGGTTATGCCGTTTTGTTAAGTCCATTCTTTATGTTCTATTGGGCTTATGATTTATTTAAGATTCAGAGAATCAGCGATAAAGCATTGAAAAACACTATGCTCTATCTTGTTTTGGGACTATTATTCGCAGGAATAATGGGTACTTTCGCTAAGCTAACTTGGATGCCGGAAATATCGAAGGAATTTTCGGGTATAGCCGGGTACTATATTGCTTCCGTGCTGTATAGTATTATCGGCGGAATTGGCAGTTCGCTATTCCTATTCTTATTAGTTGGCGTAACGATGTACTTCGGTTTTGGTATTCAATTTGAATTAGCTAAAAACGTAATTAACAACGTAGCTTCAGCCGATAAGTCCGGTTTTAAAAAATATTTGTCATACCTAACTGTCCCGTATAATAAATTGCTCGAATATACTCGCAGGGATTCAGTAGGGAAATCTCCCGAAGTAAAAATCGAAAAAGCTCAGGATACAACTCCTGAGAAAATTGATATATCAAATTATCCTGATGAAGAAAATATTCACACTCAAAATATAGCAAAAAACACTCCCGAACGAGTTCATTCTGTGCATAGTGCGAAAGTACCGTTCGCTAATGAACAGCAACATAACATAGCGGATACTGCCAGAATAATCAGACAAAATATTGATGCCGGCGAACAAAGAGGAATATTCGACGATGACGAAGACGAACTCACCGGCAATTCTAATCTAAAGCCGGCATTTGTAGGCATTAGAGACCATTCCGTTGCTTTAGAGGACACGCCTACGAGGCAAGTGCCTACTAAAATCATTAATCCCATAATTCAGGACATAGTGCCGAATGATTATCTCGGTGCTGTTTATGACGACGACGAACCGGAGTCTGAAGAAGAAATCCCCAAACCCGAACCGATAATACTTAATCTAAGTAAGCCTTCATCAACGCCCAAAATAGAAAAAGCGAATACCGAAGAAAGAGTGCTAAGTGTAGTAATTGAAAATAAGGCTTTAGAAGAATCTATGGAAAATTCCGATGACAATATTCCATCGTTCAATAAACAAGTAGTTGATAAATCAATCACGGAAAATATTGAACCCTTAGCAGAAGACTCAGTATCAGCACCAATAGTAATTGAAAATTATAGTAAACCTCAGCCCGATTTAGCGAAAAAACCGTTACAAGTTTATTTGCACGATCCGGTAGAAGAAGATATTCTAAAAAAGATACCGAAAAGTCCAATTTCGACAATGTCGTTAGACGAAAAGATAAATTATATCTTCCCAACAATTGAATTATTAGCTGCGAGCGAAGAAAATCATCATATCAACGAAGAAGAATTGAAGATGAATGCTAAAATTCTTCAAGAAAAATTAGAAACATTCAAAATCGTAATTGAGAATTTGACTATTACTCCCGGTCCGGTAGTTACTCAATATGAATTCGTCCCCGCTGCTGGTATTAAAATTAGTCGTATCGGAAATTTATCCGACGATATTGCTATGGCTCTGAAAGCTCGTGGTATTCGTATTATTGCTCCGATTCCAGGCAAGGGAACTGTAGGCATCGAGATTCCGAATCAGAATCCTGCTATGGTTCGCTTCAGCTCTATTATTAAATCTGCGAAATTCCATAATAACAATTATCGCCTGCCATTAGCTTTGGGCAAGACTATTAACGGAGAAGTATATATTGCCGATTTGGCGAAAATGCCTCACTTGCTGATAGCCGGTTCGACCGGTTCAGGTAAATCAGTTGGTATAAATACTGTAATCGCTTCGTTGCTATATAAATTGCATCCGAGAAATTTGAAGTTCGTAATTATCGATCCGAAAAAAGTAGAATTGCGTCAGTATGAAGCATTGGAACGACATTTCCTTGCTCTATCTCCCGATATAGACGAGACAATTATTACCGATCCACAGGATGCAGTCATAATATTGAAATCGCTATGTGCGGAAATGGATTTGCGTTACGATATATTAGCTTCAGTAGGTCAGAGAAATATATTTGACTATAATGAAAAAGTACGCGAGGGCAAAATAAAAGATACGGACGATATGCCTCACAGAGCCATGCCGTTCATAGTTTGTATAATCGACGAGTTGGCAGATTTGATGCTTACCGCATCAAAAGAAATCGAAACTCCGATTATTCGTTTGGCTCAATTGGCTCGTGCGGTCGGTATTCACTTAGTAGTCGCTACACAACGCCCATCTGTCGATGTAATCACGGGTATAATCAAAGCAAACTTCCCAGCGAGAGCTTCTTACTTAGTGGCTTCTAAAATTGATTCTCGCACGATTCTGGACGTAATGGGAGCAGAGCAACTTCTCGGCAATGGCGACATGCTATTCTTAGCCGGAGGTTCGCCTAAACCAATTCGTGTGCAGAACGCATTTATCTCTACCGACGAAGTAGAAGCCTTATGCGAACACATAGGCAATCAAAAGGGATTCTCCGAACCGTATTACTTACCAAGTATAGCGGAATCAGCAGACCCGAAAGATGATATAAACAAAGAAGACAGAGATGTATTATTCGAAGAAGCCGCTAAATTGGTAATTCGCCATCAGACAGCTTCGGTATCATTGATTCAGCGTAGATTGAAAGTTGGTTATGCCAGAGCCGGCAGAATAATTGATGAATTAGAAGCCGCCGGAGTAATCAGCCAATTCGATGGCAGTAAGTCTCGTAGCGTTTACTTAGAATCGGATATTGATTTGCATGCGATATTGTAGAATTACGCAAACCTTCCGAAGTAATATTGATTAGATTTACGTAGTTACCAAGCCAAGCACTTTTTTTATTTATACTATTGAAGAAGTGCTTGGCTTATAATAGAAAAGCACAAAATTATTGAGAAATGCAAAATTAGAAAATGCCAA
>CAZIIZ010000321.1:0-4316 GCA_964539225.1 uncultured Hyphomicrobiales bacterium
CGTTTGATTCTCTCGGCTTGAGTAGCGATAATGCCTAAACCTTTACGAATATCGTCTGTAACTTGCTTGCCGGCTATGCCAAACACTGAAGTAAATCGAATAGTGTTTTCTTCGAAAATAGCGATGTCGGTCGTGCCGCCACCAATATCTACTAAAGCTACTCCTACTTCTTTCTCTTCATCATCTAATACGGCATAACTGCTTGCTAAAGGCTCTAAGATAATATTTTTTACTTTAATATTTAATCGCTCGACACATCTGTAAATATTTTGGATAGCAGTATCTAATCCAGTAACGATATGAACGTTAGCTTCCATACGTACTCCACTCATTCCGACAGGGTCTAATATACCATCTTGACCATCAATAATAAAATCTTGCGGAATTACGTGTAGAATTTTGCGTTCGCTCGGAATTTTAATATTTCTACTTTCGTCGATTACACGTTCTACGTCTGCGACTGAAATTTCGTGATTAGGATTCGAAATACCAATTAGTCCTCGAGTAGAGAGAGATTGTATATGATCGCCGGCTATGCCGACTACTACCTCCTTTATCTTCTGTCCGGATTGTTGTTCGGCTTGTTCTATTACTTTTTCAATAGATTTTACAGTTTTTTCGATATTAACGACTACACCGCGATTTAGTCCTTCGCTTTCGCAAATTCCCAATCCGAGAATCTTTATTGAGTCCGGTGCATCGTCTTTAGCGGCTACTAAAGCACAAACTTTAGAAGTACCAATATCTAAACCTACGGTTATTTCCGGTATTTTCTCAATTTCAATATTCGCTTTTGTAGTATTCTGCATCGCCATTGTATTTCTATCCTATTTATTTATTTATTTTACGAATTTGCGGCAATTATATGATTAGACCAACGTAAGTCAATATATTTTGGTTTATTGACTGAGCTGACCAATGAAAATTTCCAATATGAATCTAATTTGTTAATCTTATGCTCTAAATCGTTAATAGTGCCTAATATGATTATTGCACCCGTTTCGGAGCTAACTAAATTAAAATTCTTAGAATTAATATTATAATCAATTTCTGAAATCAATGAATTCAAGTATCCAAAATTTTCTGAATTAAGCTTCGCTAAAAGAACTAAACAGCCAATAATTCCGACGCTATCAATGCGTCCGTTAGAGAATACACCCCGAATTATGGGTACATCCGGCATATTGTGATAAAGTTGATAGGGCAGAATATTTATTTCTGCATCAATAAAAGCAAGATTGCCATTCTCTAACACTAAAGCAGCTACCGGCACTCGTTCTTTGACTTCAACTTTTATCTCGTTTAAGTTCTTGTGAGTAATATATGATTCTTGGATATAAGGATTTTGCTTGAGTAATTTTTCGATATTTTTAAGTTTTATATTACTGTTGCTTTTATTGAGCAAAGTATCGGAAATTTCGCTTAAAATATCGTTGTGCGGGACTAAATCATTACCGGATACAGACACAGACTTTATCTTTTGCTCATTTGCCCATTTCACTGCAAACAAAACAATAGCTCCTATGCCTACTATCAGTAGAATAAAGTTTAGTATTAAATACTTTCCCCTCAAGATATACCTTCCTCTGTAATATGCGTTAGTAGAGACTACAAAAACATCATTCCTTCTGCTGCTTTAAAGAATAATATAAATGGCAGTCAGCCCTATACGAAGAGCCTAACTCTTCTAACTTGTTGAAAAATAAGAAAAAATTCTGATTCAACAAAAGAATTCCGCATTTATGCTGCTATTTGCGAATTCCTTACCTTCAAAAATAACATATCTTAACGCTAAAAACAAGTTTTTTTTTCAAAAAAAGAAAAATAATTACTGTTTGGATAGGAGCTTTAATTCTTTGTAAAAATATTGTTAAAATGAAGCTAATTAAATTCAAAAAATACAATAATAATAATTTATCTGCAAGGAAATAATATATTAATTGTCATTTCGATATCCGAATTTAACTCGTGTAAAATTAATAGGATAGCAAATATTCTACATAAATTTGTCTTTAAGATCTCGAAGTAATTCCATAGCTTGGAACGGAGTAATATTGTCGAGCTCTACGCTGCGTAAGCGTTCTCGAATCATATCATCCCGAATCTCAAAAATTGATATTTGTTGCAGTTCATCTGTTCTTTTTTTATGAGGAATTTTGCTTGCGTCAGGCTTCTTTGATTTTACCTTCGTATCGGTCGGACTTTGAGAATTAATTTCCAAAGTTTCCATAATTTCTTTGGCTCTGCCGATGATTAAATTCGGAACTCCTGCCATTTTAGCAACGTAAATCCCAAAAGAATGATCGGCACCGCCGGCTATTACTTTATGAGAGAATAGGACTTTTTCGTAGGTTTCGATTATCTGAATTTGATAATTCCTGATTCGAGAATAATTTTCAGCTAATTCATTAAGTTCGTGGTAATGAGTGGCGAATAGCGTTTTCGCTCCGATTGAATCGTGAATATATTCAGTTATTGCCCAAGCGATAGAAATACCGTCGAATGTAGCGGTGCCGCGTCCGATTTCGTCTAATAGTAGAAGCGATCTTTTCGTAGCGTTATGCATGATATTGGCTGCTTCTTGCATTTCGACTAAAAATGTACTCTCGCCAGAAGTAATATTGTCTGAAGCTCCTACTCGCGTGAATATTCTATCAACAATACCGAATTTGGCGGAAGTAGCCGGGACGAAACATCCGATTTGACCTAATAGTATGATTAAGCCTACTTGACGCAGATAGCAGGATTTACCCGCCATATTGGGTCCGGTAATAATATGAATTTGGCTATCCTTGCAATCGAGCGACGTGTTATTCGGTACAAACTTTTCGCCGACTGGTAATAATTTTTCTACTACCGGATGGCGACCGTCTTTGATTTCTATTACATCGCCTTCATCAATTTTCGGTTTGGTATAATTGTTCTCTTTTGAGGTAGTCGCAAAACTTTGCAAACAATCAATTGCTGATATTCGATTTGCATTCTCTTGGATTTTATTCGCAGCGATTGAGATTTTCATCCTTAGTTCGGTAAATAATGATTGCTCTATCTCGCTTATCTTTTCCTCAGCACTAAATATTTTATTCTCGAATTCTTTTAGTTCCAGAGTAGTGTATCTTTCGGCATTAGCTAAGGTTTGCTTACGGTCGTATCTTTCTGGAGCTTTGTCTTTATGGGTTTTAGTGATTTCTATATAATATCCGAACACGTTGTTGAAGCCGACTTTTAGCGAAGGAATTTCGGTGGCATTGCGTTCTTGTTCTTGATAATTCTTTAGCCATTCATTTCCGTGAGTTTTGGCTGTTACGTATTCGTCTAAAGTAGAATTATATCCGAGTTTGAATACATTGCCGGTGCCTAATTGCACTGTCGGTTCGTCCACTATTGCACTATCCATTACTTGAAATAGGTCAATAAACTCGCTAATACTATTGGCTGTTTTAGCTATTGCTGCATTGTTCGACGATAATAGTGTTTGCTTTAGATCTGGAAATACTTTTATGCTATTCTTTAAAGCTATTATATCTCTCGGATTTGCTCGCCCAGTGCATATTTTGGAAATTAGTCTTTCGATGTCGCCAATTTGATTCAAATGGAATCTAATTTCGCCTCGCAGATTATCATTTTCCGCCATTGACTCAACGGCATTAAGTCTCAAATTAATTTGAGTAATATCTAAAAGCGGACGAGTAACCCATTTTTTAAGCATTCTTCCGCCCATGGCAGTGCAAGTAGAATCTAAAATATTAAAAAGTGTACCGTTTACAGAACCGTCATTTGCGGAGAAAGTAATTTCTAAATTTCGCCTGGTCGCAAAATCCAAAGTCATATAATCATTGGGATTGTATGACGATATGCTTTTGATATGCGTCAACTGAACTGTCTGAGTTTCTTTGATATAATGAAGTGTCGCTCCGGCTACTGCAATTGCAATTGAATAATCATTGATACCGAATCCTTTGAGCGAGGCAGTATCGAAATGAGATTGAATTGCTTCACGAGAAAAATCTTCGTCGAACAACCATTCATCTAATTTGCTAATAGCTGGTTTATAATTTAATTTGTCAAGTTCTGGCTGGATAGTATTGTTTTGTGCTTTGTTTATAATTATTTCAGCCGGACGGAAAGTTTCAATCACTGAATGCAATTTGCTACTCTCGAATTCTGTAATTACGAATTCTCCGGTAGAAATATCCACACATGCCAACCCAAATAATATTTCTCCGCTTTTTTTCGTTTGAAAGCTAAGGCAAGCTAAGTAATTATTATTTTTGGCTTGGAGTCAATGTTTATGTCATACAAACACTTGGTACGTA
>CAZIIZ010000322.1:0-4301 GCA_964539225.1 uncultured Hyphomicrobiales bacterium
GTAACTATGTAATGATTGATTTAATCTTGCAACGGTTTTGTGCTTAATCGTAATTGCAAATTACTGACATATTCTCCATTGTAAAATATTTGCTTGAATATGTCCAAGTATCCTTTTTTTCACTCATCGGATGAAATTTTAGGTAATTTTGGTTAGTTTTCATACCGAGCATTTTTTTTCAAGTATTCTGCGAATACACTACCGTCTGCTTTGTATATCACTCCAGCTTCGATACCCTGAATAGCCTTAATACGCTCTAAGGTTTCATAAGCAGCGTCATTATAGTCCAAAGCAACAGGAGTGGCAGAATTCTCTGCTATCAAAGCTGCGTTAATTATTGAATTTGTTTTCATACTATCCTTGAGCATCTTTACATCATTATTCAAGATTAGTAAATAGCCTGTTAGCGAAGCAATAGTCGAAACCAATAGTATTATTGTAATCAGCTTCTGTTTAATAGAAAAAGAATGAAATTTCAACATAGTATTACTGTAATAAGTTAATAATTCTCTGATAATATGACGGATAAATAATCGCATATTGCATAACCGGAAGGAGTTAATTTCAATATTTGATTTTCAATGTATGCTTTTTTGTCAATTAGCATTTTATTTATTAATTTATGCTTATCGAACATCAAATCTATCTCGAATTCAGATTTTAATTTTGCTAAATCTAATCCTTCAGCTCTAAGACTTAAATAAAATACTTCATTAATTATGTCTTCAGAATTTAATTTTTCGGTATTTATTATCGGCAATTCCGATTTCGATACTGTATCTATGTACTGATGAATATCGGATATGTTATTATATCGCACTCCATCTATAAAACTATGAGCCGCAGGACCGAATCCTAAATACTCTTTTCGTCTCCAATAATTCAAATTGTGCAAACACTCGTAACCCTGTATTGAAAAATTTGATATTTCGTATTGTTTATGCCCAGTATTCGCAAATTTATCAATCATTTGAATATAAATGTCGGCTTCGCTTTCATCTTCGTTCTTTGCAACCTTTCCGGCAAGCAAGGCATTGTGCAGTCCTGTTCCTTCCTCGTATATTAAGCTGTACGCAGAGATATGCTCTATATTAGTATCAATCAGTCGGTCTATTGTATTTTCTAATGTATGCCATTTCTGCCCCGGCAATGAAAATATTATATCAGCATTGATATTACTAAACCCAACTCGCCTCGCCAGTTCTATATTATCAATAGCTTGAGCCGATGAATGCACTCTTTGCAGGAATTTTAGTTCGGCATCATCTAATGACTGCACGCCGATACTCAAACGGTTAATTCCCAACTGTAAATAGCTTCGCAGTTTGTCTTCATTCAGAGTACCGGGATTGCTTTCAATTGAAAACTCTTTTAATTCCGACAAATCATATTCTTTATTTAAAGTATCAATTATTCTTTCCAATTGTTTTGGAGTCAATATAGACGGAGTACCGCCACCGATAAATATCGTTTCCGGAGAAATTTTTGAATTTGAATGACGTGATGTCAATTCAATCTCTTTGCATAATGTTTCGACAAAGGTGTCTAACTGTTCAGTTTCAGTAACTGAATAGAAATCACAGTAAAAACATTTGCGAGTACAAAAGGGAATATGTATATAAATTCCGGACATAATTTTTCCTTCACACATTTTCTGAATTATTGTTTGCGAAATAATGATTGCAATACGTTCCAATGTCCTAATACAATTAGAATATTAATCAACGAAAACTGTATCCTGAGTTGACTTGAACCAATTAAACAAAGAGAATCGAAGTAGCTAAACCACGCCAAAGGTACTATCCACAAAACTCCAATTGATAATATTGAACTCAATAGATTTGCTTTATGTATATTTACAAATAACTTTTTACACGATAACCATATTAATAACCAAATCGCAACCGGAAAGAAATTCAATGCAATCGAAATTCCGGCAGCAATTGCCAAGCCTCGTCCGCCACGAAATTTTAAAAATATATTCCAATTATGCCCAATTACCGCCATCAAGCCTGATAATAGTATAGTATAAGAATTTCCACTCGATAATTTATCGATCAGATACACAGCAGTTATTCCCTTAATTATATCCAATATAAGCACGGAAACGCCTATCCATTTATTTTTGCTAACTTCGTAACTATTTAATGTTCCAAGATTTCCGCTGCCTTCTGTTCGCAGATCTTTGTGGATTAGATATTTTACTAAAAGGTATGAGAATGGAATGCTACCAATCAGATATGAAATTATTAAATATATTATTATATTACTGTTCCATTGCATAAGTCCGCCGAATCTTAGTATTGTTATTCGCCAGTTGTAAAAATACGGAATTTTTAGATTATAATCAATACCATAGTTTCAAACTAACATACACACAAAAAAAAAACCCGACTCTCAATTAAGAGAATCGGGCTTTAGATTATGACCCATCAAGGTCATTTCGCTATAGTATTAAGGCAATACCACAACTTTTTGAGTTAGTGATTCGTTAGCAGCTGTTACTTTCAAGAAGTAAGTACCGGCTGAAATTCTGCCTTTTTGATTTACTAAGTCTAACTTCATAGAATGATCGCCTGCATTTAGCATTTGGCTTTGGTTAATTACCAATTCACCATTCATATCGAAGAGTTCGATTGTATAGTTGTCTGCTTCGTTAGCATTAATGTTAAAGTTGATATCTGTAGAAACCGGATTAGGTTTCACAGTACTGATTGAGAAGTTACCTGAGAATTCTTTTTCGCCAGGCAACATTTCTTCAGCATCTTTCGACGATGTTACTCCCGATATTGCAGGAGATGTACGGTTGTAAGCATAAGTAGAAGGTTCTTCAACTATTCCATTATATGCAAAAGCTCTGAAATAATATCTTTTTGATTTAGTTAATCCTGAAATTATTATATTACTTGTAGCTGGTCCATCATATACTACAGACCAAGTGGTAGCAGGATTTGGAGCTACAGCTGGATCTAGTACAGGATTTGGGAAACCGCACTTAAATACTAACGAATCCATATATGGAAGGGAAGTATTAATACCATTAACTAATTTCATATTATCAGTATTTCCATCTGTAGGAGTCCAAGTAGGGCTAACGGTACTTGCAATTATCAAAACTCTAGTATTTGTAGCTGAAGTAGCATTTAATGTAAGAGTAGTTCTTGCATTATTTGTTACGCCGAGAGTACAAGAGGCTGGAGCTACGAATAAAGTAGCAGAATTAGAAGTTGCATATCGTACATCGGATGCACCTAATGTATTAGTAGCGACGAATCTGTATTTTTTACCATTTAAGCCACTCGCAGGAGTAATATTCAAAGTAAATCCATTATTCGTAGTTGAATATAATGTTCCGTCAATAGTTAGTGTTTCGAAACCACCTGTTGCGTTTGAGATTTCCCATCTTGCAGCAGTTGGCACAGGACTTCCTGTAGCTGTTGCTGTAAATGATGCAGATGCACCGGTAGCAACTGAAACGTTTGCTGGTTGATTAGCAATTGTAACAGCCGACTGAGTATTAGTTACATTTACGTTATGTACTGTTGCTTGAGCAGCAGGACAACTATTTGCAGTTTCTTTATAATTAACAGATACTGTTTTAGCACCATCTGTTATCCAAGTAATTGTTATTGTATTGTCTGTCGAACGGCCTGTATTTGGAGTAACAGAATAATCTGTACCAGCTAGTCCGCTTACTGACCACACATAATCAAATTTACTTGGTTGGGTAGAATACACTACTGAATTACCAACGTTAGCTGTAGCATTTGCTAAGATAAATGTTGGAGCAGCTAAAGGATTTACAGTAACTGTAAATTCTGAAGTAGTTGCAGAAAGTGAAGATAAACAAGCATTTGTAGGATTATCATTAAATGTAACCTTAGCTTTGATTGCGTGAGTACCTACCGCTAATCCTGTTGGAGTATAAGTAGCTGAAATAGCACTTGGTATTACATTGTTGTTGTCGTACCAAGTATAAGATGCTACAGTAGCACTTGCGTTATTATTATAGTTAGTTCCAATTATTCCAATTGTTCCACCGAAGCAGATTGAAGTTGGTAAACCTGTAGTTGTTAATGATGCAGTTGGAGTAACGTTAGGATTAACAGTTACTTTTACCACATTTGATTCTTGAGTTGAGCAAACTCCGCTTGTAACTATTGCTTTGTACCAAGTACTTGCTATTAAGTTACCTGTGTTTAATGATGCATTTGTTGCATTATTAATTGGAGTAAAGTCAGTACCATTAGCTGAAATATTCCATTGAATTGTACCGGTATTACCTGTTAAGTTAATAGTAG
>CAZIIZ010000323.1:0-4293 GCA_964539225.1 uncultured Hyphomicrobiales bacterium
ACATAATTTCAATCAACGGAGTATATCTACTTGCATTTCGGTGACCGATATTGTTTATGACAGCATCTGCAAGCTTTCCATTTCGTATGGTAATGAGCGAATCCTCAAATGTTCTGATTCTTGTAGATCTTAAACCAATTTCTTCTATCACTCCTTCGCCGTCTGAGAACTTAATCCAGTCTCCTATCAAGAATGGTTGATCTACAAATATAGTTAAAGAACCAAAAATATTCTTTACAGTATCTTGTGCAGCTAATGCAAAAGCTAATCCACCAATAGAAACGCCTGCTAATAAAGGTGTAATATTTACATTTAATATATCGAGGACGTAAAACGTTCCTAAAATAATCACAAATCCTTTTAAAGCCTTTGAAGCAAAAGGTACAAGATGGTCATCCAAACTATTTTTGGTTTTGGCTGCCATCCGATGAAGGAATTCAGAGAATATATCAATTACTTTGAAGAGAATTAGGATTACAAATATCGGTACAAGGACTTTTAATGTATATAAAATAAACGCATTTATCCCGAAAGGCAATTCTAACGTAGGAATTATTGCTATTAGAATCAATAAAGCCAATACTTTAGCTGAATGTTTAGCCATTGGAATGATGTAAGCAGTCTTTCCGATCTCTTCTTTGTCTATTTTAATTAAGATAGTACGCAAAACATATTTGGAAAGGATTGAAAGGAATTTAGCAAGGAAGAATCCGAATGCTAAATACAACGCTAATCCTATTACTTGCCATAATTCTAATCCCCAAAGACCTAATCTAAATACATTTGGCAATTTATCTACTATTCTGCTAACGTCGAACGGTACCATTTTGTCATAAATTGCATCGATATTTTCTACTGTAACAGTCGAAAACATCCATTTATCTTTATATTTCTCTAAATATATCTCAGGAATTTCATCTACCACTTTATATTGGTTTGTCATCGAAATAGAATCAACGTAATTAGGATCTAAACTAACCTTTCTAACATTGATATAAATCCCTCCGGCATCAATTATCTTCTTTAATTTGATTGCGAGGTCTCTTTTGTCTTCTCCGCTATGCAAATTAGAGAAGTTCATAGCTCGAACAGCGTTCTCAGGCTTATAATCAGTTTTGTCAAAACATTCAAAGAAACTTCTAAGAGCAAATTGTGGATTATCTAAAGAGAATCCCTTCTTTACTTGCTTTAATCCACTATTTGCATTGCCCTCTGCCGATGCTGAATTGCCTACAGACAACATGAGTACAAGCAATAACATTCCAGATACAAGAGCTTTAATTTTCGATGTAGCTACCATAGTTTTATTCCCATTTATTTGTAATTTATAATTGTCTATTTATATATTTTATTTAGTTAATATTGCCTTATTTCCGTTGAAATATACGTTGTTTTACTAGTAAAATACTTTATTTTGCCCTCACAGAACTTTGTTTTACTATTACAGAACTTTAATTTACTAGTAAAATACTTTGATTTACTATCACAGAACTTTGTTTTACTAGTAAAATACTTTATTTTGCCCTCACAGAACTTTGTTTTACTAGTAAAATACTTTGTTTTACTATCACAGAACTTTGTTTTACTAGTAAAATACTTTGTTTTACAATGATATTAAATGTGCTATCTTACTTTATTATATATAATTTAGAACATTAAATATGATATTGACCTATTTATTTCTTCTTTTATCTATAATTAGCTTCAAAATAGGCTTAAATGATTCATTATAGACTTCAAAACATAGTAAACCAATCGCCCAAGACAATAAAAGAAGCGAAAGATTAAGTTCGTAATGCAAATTATGCTTCGCATGAATCGTAATCAGAACTAAAGCAAACGATTCTATCAGGAAAAGAGCCAAACTAAACATCTCATAAGCTATTGCATTCCAATCTATAATCAAATAGAAGATTAAACAATTCGCAAACACTCCTAAAATAGATATAATCACGATGAAATATGTCGGAGTTTGGTCAATATAATCCAAATTCATAATCATAGAAAGTATATTTGCTTCGATTTCAGTCTTAGACATGTCCGGAATAGACCGTCCCGAAGGATTTTCGTTTAGCGGAGTAAAGTAAAGATTCCGTAAATTCCCTCGATTAGGCAAAGTTTCAATTTCTCCAAGCAAAACAATCTTTCCGACGAATGAATTCGAATCAATTTCAGCCATTTTTAAGTCTGCGGCAGAGAAATAATAGTATTTTTTGTAATTTCCACGATAGTTTATAACTTCTTTATCAATGTTTCTGTCCAATAATTGACGATATTGATTTACTTTATTATCAGAAGCAAGCATTAATATTATCGGAATATATGATTGCGAATCAGAATAATATGCTTTTGAATAATAACGAGTTATAGAATGTTCTTGATTGGGATTAATCGTATTATTATGAGGCGATTTATTAGTATTTTTGCCCATAATCATATTATTTTCGTCTCCGAATATAATATGATTATCAGCATTAAATTCATTCATAAGGAAATTCTTATCGTCCTGCTCCGAAATGCCTTCCAAATTAACTCCAATCACTTTCGCATTAGCCGATTTCGCAATATTTATAGCCGATTTGATAGTAGAAATGCTTGAATTTTTAATATTTACAAGCACAATATTAGTGTCGGCAGACTGAAACATCTCCTCTTGGACTGCTTTCATCCCAATATCAGTGATGCTGAAATCAGAAATAGACGCTGCGAAGTCGCGAATAATCGGAATATAATTTAAAACAGGCAAAGCAAGCATAATTAGGACGCTTATCGAAGTGATAATCAACGAATCTCGAAGTATTTTCTGCATTTACAACTCCTTTTTAGCAGATTTTCGACGGGAAATAAAGCCTTTAATTGAAGAATGGTAAGTTTCAAAAATCGTAGGACACAATCCGATGGCGATAAAGGCTTCTTTCATCTGCAAATTAAACGAAAAATAAGCGAAAATAGCCAAAATCAAAATCATCAGACCCGCTAATTGACCAAAAGTAGTAAATAATACAATCGGTTCGTAATAAATTTCATACTTTTCGTTTATTTTTTTCAAGAAAAGCATATTAAAATAAACGAAAATAGCCGTAATCAATGCGGAATAGCTTGGTTCTAAAGAATTAATGTATGATTTATCTCTGATTTGAGACAAAATATTAGCATGAACGAGCAATCCATAAATGTCAGGGAATGATTTACCGATAAATTTGTCATTCATCGGAGAGAAATAGCGGTCTTCCAATTCATTTGCACGCAAATTTGAACCCAAAAAGCCCAAAAGAACAATCTTATTGCGTATTTTAGAAGCGGAAATAGTATCCGCCAACACTTCTTCAGCATCAAAATGAGTATATTTATCTAAATTACGTTTGAAATCAATAATTTCCACATCATTATTGCGAGATTTCAATTCATTTATAGCTGACGGAAAAGCGATTTCGGCTATTTTCACAGCAAAAGACTTTTCTTCCGCTTTCTTTACAGACTGTTTATAAGTGAAAATACGTGCAGTTTTAGTATTATTAGCATCTATTGAGATGTTTGCATATCCAGTAGAAGCATTTGGAGTAAAAATCGGATGCGAAACAGCTAAAGAATCCCATGAATCGCTTGATTTATTATAGTTTTTAAGCTCAGAAACCATTACAAGAGACGAAATAGAACTCAAAACAGCCGAAAGAGAACTGTCGCTGCCTGATTCCTTCAGATTTCTAAAGAAAGTATCAATTCCAATGACCTTAGGAGAATATTTATTGAGTATTTCTATTTGTTTAGCGATTCCTTTTCGGTTCAAATTGCCTATATTCACAAGTACGATGGAGGAATCCTGAGGTATTTTCGTCTGCTTTTGAACCTTAGATACGTAAATATCACTTATATTCAGCTGCTGGATAGTCGCTCCTATTGGATTTAGGAAGTCAATTCCGAAAAGCACAGGCAAAAACAGCAAAATTGAAAACACAATTGCCGTACTGATAAGTGAATCCAAATCAAATAATTTGCGAATTAGGCGGAACATAGCTCTAAATCTCTAAAATTACAGGGCAATGGTCCGATCCGGGAACTGCCATTTGTATTTCGGCATGTTGAATAGATGATTTCAAACCTTGAGTAACTGCATTATAATCAATACGCCATCCTACATTGTTCTCTCTGGCTCTTCCACGATTGCTCCACCACGAATATTGTTCCGGATTGGGATTAACGAATCTAAAACTATCAATAAATCACATCTCATTGAACACTTTATCAAGGAAATCACGCTCCATAGGAAGGAAACAGGAGTTAATAACGTTCTCT
>CAZIIZ010000324.1:0-4287 GCA_964539225.1 uncultured Hyphomicrobiales bacterium
CGGTCGAACGGAATTGATTGCGTTGCTGTCTGAGGGCAGTATAATTGTAAGTGCCATTATCGACGAAGATGTCGATGCCCTGCACCTTCAGGCATAAACTTAATTGATCGTTGTGAGCATGACCGCCTTTGCCTCGCTGACCGACTGATCCGCTTCGCAAAACGGCTGTATATAAATTATTCTCGTATTTATAGATGCCAAAATCTTTGAATGCGGTAATTGAATTTGATTGAGTCGAATTTGGTTCAAATTTCTTTAGAATATATTTTTCGTTGCAAATTTGCGAATGAATGGATTTTGCTCCGATTGCGTATTGCATCAAATCATTAACGTTCGATAAAGAATCGGGCAAATCATAATCCGATTTTAAAGAATAATGAGCCGATGGCATCAGCTTTAAGAATTTACCGCTATCGTTGTCGCCGATATTGAATGTAGAATTATTCTGAAGCAATTCAAAGGAGAAATCTATTATTTGCTGCAAACGTTTGTCTAATTTCTTGCTAAATTTTGCTTGATCATTATCTAATCGTAACTGTTTCGATTCGGTTCTTTTGAAAATATTAGCCACAACATTGGCATTTTGCGACTGTAGAGCTGTTAGAGTATAAAGCAACATTTCAACGCAAAAATAATGATAAGGCAGCGAAGCCTCGAAATTTGAACCGTCCGAGTTAAATTGATACATCACTTCGTTCGCAAATTCAGACGCAGACATATAGAGAATATCATAATATTCCTGATGATTGCTCAAGTATAATCCGGCAATTAGCAAACTGCAAATATTCGCAAAGTAGTGATTGCCACGCATTCCCGACGACCATTCGGCATTATACGTAACGAAATGAATATGATCAGTAATCATATTGTTAAAAACTGATGTAAATGAATCGTCGAACAAAGCTCCTACTTGAGTAAAGAATGAGTAGGCAGTTAAAAGATTTACCAAGCGAATACCAACGTCCATAGCACAATGCCATTGGATGCCGAAAGCAGGCGGATTCGAGATGTAAAAGTCTATTACTTGATTTTGGAATTCAATTTTTATATCGTCGGCTTTAATGTTCGTCGTACTACGATTCGCAATCGAATAAGAATAAGCTAAAATCGGCAAATGCTGCAAGCGTCCTAATTCCCAAGGAACTTTTACGTCCGCACCGACTACATTGCCGTATGAAAGCTGTCGAGTCCACTTGGATTCGTCCCATCTATAGCCGGATTTGAAGTCGCATTGCCAATCAATTAAAGTATAATTTCCCGAAATTAGTTTCGCACTTCGAAGCGATATTTCTTGATTAGACTTGTTGATATATTTACTTATATATTCTTCGATATTTTTGTATTGAATAGTGGAAGAATATTTATGCCCTTCGAGTCCTTGGTATTGAGCATTGTGAGCTACTTCTACAGTTCCTGAACCAAGTAAATCAAATTCGTGAGCTTTAATTCTGTTCGCAATATGCAGAATTAACTCTTTATTTGCATCCAAATATTCCGAACTTGGCAAATTAAATAAATGCTTTAGAGAAAAATAAGCTTCTAAAGAACGTAAAAATGTAGTATTTGAATATACATTTTTCTTTTGAATAATTTTCTTTACTTTTTTTAGTGGTATTTCGCTAAATTTGCTTACCAAAACTTTGGGCGAAATTCGGAACGTTCTTATTATTTTGTATATATCTATCACAATGATTTTCAGAATTATTGAACATACGGAATACAAAGATAAATCTATTTTTATAATATTAATAAAAGAAAAAAATGGATAACGAAATTAAAATACTCGAAAGCACTAATCGCGAAGATTACGAAATATTATTGCGTAAACGCGGTAAATTAGAATATGCAGCTTATTGCCCACAGATTAATTATATGATTAAGGGCGAAGAGCATCAAGAAGTGAAGTCTGCTATGGAGACTTACATCAATGAGCATATAGAAACCATACGGGATATGGAAAAGGTTTCCGAACCAATACAAGATGATTTGTCTGAATTATTAATCGAAGAAGCTGAATCATTTGAATTAGACGAAATTGAAGATATGGAATTCGATAGTGAAGATGATGTGGGGCAAGTCGAGAATGGATAAAATGCAGAGATTGTTAGCAATTTGGTGGATTAGGATTCTAAGTACCGGAGCATTGACGGGTATTTTTTACCTGATTTATATATCTGTAACCGGAGTGAATAATTCAATAATTGCATATTGTTTACCAATATTTTTAGCGTCTGTGATAGTAGAGCATTACCGAAAGAATAGTATATTTTATCTATTCGGGATAATGATAAATCTAAGTACACCGAAAGAATTCCTTTTTGGATTGTCTTTGGCGATGGGCAATATGATTGTATTAGCCATTTTTGCATATTTCTATTCCGACACTATAATTACAAAACTACTAATCAATTCCGATTGGTACTTAGTGTTTTTCACAACGTTCTTTGCAGCCGGATTCGAAGAAATTGTATTTAGGGGCGTATTGTTCCAATCGTTCAACGAATACTTTGGAAAATATTTATCCACTATAATTTTTGCTTTTATTTTTGCGATAGCTCATTTACAGGTCGATTCAGTAGCAAGTATTTTCTTTTTGAATCTTTTTATTGCAGGTATTTTGTTCAATATAATGTATTTACAGACTAAATCTTTATGGTTGAGTATCAGTTTCCATTTCTTTTGGAATCTATTAGAACAAGTTCTATTGGGCAGTCCGGTAAGTGGCAATGAAGTATCGTTTGTATTTATCAATTTCAATACTGTTAAATTGCCTGAAGTATTATTCGGCGGATTTTACGGAATTGAAGGCGGAATTATTGCGACAGTATTATTACTGATAAACATAGTTGTAGTGCTAAAATATGCAAATCCTTCGCCGTATATATCGTCGTTGTTGTTTAAAAGATATTATGCCGAATCGGAGATAATATATAAGCGTGATAAAGGATTAGCTTAACTGTCTGTTGAAAATGTATCATTATGGAAACTGGTCATTCTGAGGTCTCTAAAAGGAAATGACATAGTTTTGTTTTGAAATCAATATTCGTCATTCTGAACGAAGTGAAGAATCCAAGAGTTTGGAGATACCCGATATTTATGGATGCTTCACTACGTTCAGCATGACGATAGTAATAATTACCATACTAATTGGAAAATCCTAGTTGGGTTTTGTGTCGTTTCTTTTTAGTGAAAACGAAGTTTTCTTTGATACCTCAGAATGACTAATGCTCGAAGTTAAATCATCGGTATTTCGCATTCATTCTACAAACTGATTATTAATAAATATATGGAATTAAAATAGATGGCTTTAGTTAGATCAATATCTGGATTAAGAGCAACTTTGGGCGACCACTTAACGCCCGAATTAATAATTAAATATGCGTCGGCTTTTGCTGCAATTATGCCCAAAGGGAAAATTGTATTGGGAAATGACGGGCGTGAATCTGGAAAATGGATAGAATCCGTTTGCATCGGTACCTTGAATGCGTGCGGTAGAACTGTAATTAATCTTGGCATAGTGCCGACTCCGACAGTTCAATTATTTGCCGAAAAATTAGAAGATGCTTGCGGTGGAATTGCAATTACTGCTTCGCACAATCCCATCGAATGGAATGGATTGAAGTTTATTAATCCGTTGGGTACATTTTTAGATGCCGATGAAAATGCCAAACTTTGGGAAAAAGTGGATAGTGGAGTGTTAGGATTTACAAAAGGCAATTTCGGCACTCAAATAATTGAAACTCAAGCGATAGACAAACATATACAAATGATTTTCGATATTCCTTTGTTTTCCGAAGGAATAATAGAATCAATTAAAAATAGAAAATTTAAAGTAGTAGTCGATGCTGTAAATGCTTCAGGTTCGGTGGCAGTGCCTAAATTGCTCAACTTACTTGGGTGCGAAGTGATAGAATTGTATTGCTCCGGTTCGGGTGTTTTTCCTCATACTCCGGAACCATTGCCCGAAAATTTAACTGAATTAGCTAAAGCTGTAAAAACTCAAAAAGCTGATTTAGGAATTGCCGTGGATCCAGATGCCGACAGATTAGTATTAATTGATGAACACGGTAATCCTATCGGCGAAGAAAAAACAATTTGCCTCGCTATCGAAACCGTATTTAGCAATATGGGGAAAATGAATCTTCCTAATCCAATTTGTACCGTAAATCATTCTACTACAATGTTAGCAGATTACATAGCTAAAAAATATAACGGTGTTTGTACTCGTTCCGCAGTTGGCGAAATCAACGTAGTGAATGAAATGAAAAAGTCGAAAGCTGTCATCGG
>CAZIIZ010000325.1:0-4283 GCA_964539225.1 uncultured Hyphomicrobiales bacterium
GTGATTTCGACTATTGGCTGGGGTTCGGGAATTCTTGTCTATTTTGTCCTTTGGATTATTGTACCGCATAGACAATTGGAAACAATTGGAGTATCGCCGGAAGGCACTCCTATAGGCAAAGAAATATTTGATGAAGCTGAAAGTTTTATCACAGAATTACATGACAAAAATGAGCGTTCAAAACGGAAAAACGTCTTTGGAGTAGCTTTAATCGGAATCGGGCTATTGATGCTGTTAGATAATTTGCTTCCAACGATTTATTTTGGTGATTGGTGGCCTATAGTTTTAGTTGCCGTCGGAGTTTATTTATTATCGGGTACTATATTTAAGAAAGCAGAGTAGTAATATGAACACTAATGACCATTTACCAAATAAATCAGATAAGCTGTCGCCCATATTTTGGGGTTCGTTTTTTGTATCTCTTGGTGTAGGAATTCTATTGAAAAAATATGGAATAATCACCTTCCAAGATGTATATTTTACAAATATTGTTTCTGTACTCTTGGTTCTTATTGGTATTGCTTTCCTGAATGTACCGAGATTTGTAAAGCAAATATTAGTAGGTTTAGTGGCTGTCTCTATATCAATCTTCTTTCTTAGCTTATTCGGGAGTATTCATAGAGAAATTAAATGTTTTATCAATGATAATGATAATTATTCAAGCACTAACAATGCGGCTAATACAATCGAATATGATGCAGTGGCTGACTCTGCAAATATTGTAATTCAAGCCGGTGCTATTGAGCTTGATGTTTCATCTATTTCGACGAAAGCATTGAAATATTCAGCGGACGATATTCGTGGTTTTAAGCTAAATCACGATTCTACTTTTAAAAATTATGAGTTGATTTGCAATCCTAAGAATTGGAAATCATTTAAAAATGGATTTTCTGGTGATTTGCAATTAAATGATAGTACTATTTGGTCAATTAATGCCAAGCTCGGAGCGACTGAGTTTAACGGGAATTTTAAAGAAATTAAAGTTGGGAAATTGTACTTAAGTGCTGGTGCCTCTGATATTAATCTTGATTTTGGTAATAAACATACTGATACCGAGATGCTGATTGAATCGGGTGCGTCTGATATAGAGATAAATATTCCGTTCGATTCATATTGTGAAATATCTACCAATATAGCTCTAACTTCTGCGAACTTTGAAAATTTTGAAGAAGTCAATCCGGGCTTTTACAGAGCCGGCAATCCTGATTCTCATTCGAATAAATTTACAATCACAATTTCAGGCGGAGTCTCGAATTTTCAGATTAATCGGATCAAGTAGCTCTAGATAACAAAAACTCCACGGATAATTTGCTGTTAATAACAATTATCCGTGGAGATTAAGTCTGATATATTTCTATAACCAATGTAAGCAATTATCTATCTGATTTGGGAAGTGCAATGAAAATATTTGTACCTATGCCAATTTCGGATTCAATCCAAATTCTGCCCTTTTGCCTATCAATAAATTCTTTACAAAGGATTAATCCTAAACCGGTACCCGGCTCATCATTAGTGCCTGGAGTCGATATCTTTGAGTCTATTTTGAAGACTTTAACTATATCATTCGGCTCAATCCCAACTCCTGAATCAGAAACTTTGATAATCAGTTCATCGTCATGAATCTCGGCTGATAAACGAATATGACCCTTTTTCGGAGTAAATTTAATGGCATTAGAGAGCAGGTTGCGTAATACAGTCGAAAGCATATCACTATCGCAATACACCATAATATCTTCTGGAATATAACATTCGAAATCAATATCTTTACTACGAAGCATATCAATATAGTATAGTAGAGTCTTATCAACTATTGAACCGAGGCGATAATGGGATGGTGAGTATTCAATTTTATTCATTTGACTTCGTGCCCATATCAGTAAATTCTCTACCAAACTAAATAATCTTTTTGATGCTTGATACAGATTGTCGGTAATTGATTTTCTTTCGTCCGCTTCTATTCTGTCATATTCTTCAACTAACAGCTGTCCTAAGCCAAGTAAGCCGGCGAATGGACCTCGTAAGTCGTGGGCTATTATTGAAAATAGCTTGTCCTTTTCTTTGTTGGATTCTTTTAGGCTATATTCAGATTCTAATAGATTATCATTGAGCAGAATTAGCTTTTGTGCGTCTAATGCTATTTGAGTTTGGGATTGAAGTAATTCATTATTCTGAGAATTTATATGGTCAAAATAAAATTTCACCTTTAATTGAGTAGAGACTCTGGCTAATAATTCGGTATGATTGAAAGGCTTGGTAATATAATCAACAGCCCCCATTTCAAAGCCAGCAACAATATCCTCTACTTCATTTTTAGCAGTAAGAAATATTACGGGTATGTCTTTAGTCGCAGTATTCATTTTTAACAGCTTACAAGTCTCGTATCCGTCCATTTCCGGCATTTGAATATCTAACAATATCAAATCCGGTGATTTGGATTGAGCAATATTTATTGCTTGCTTGCCATTCGTAGCGAATGCTACTCGGTATCCCTTTGCACCTAAGGTCGAACCGAGTAATTGTAAGTTTTCCGGTAAATCATCTACAATTAGTATTTTTGCTTGATAAATTTGTGTTGTAATTGCATCCATCGTATTTTCTTTCTATTTCTTCAGTAATTTTCCAAGTTTAGGGAATAAAGAGTTTAATTGAATTAAGTTAAAATTAGAACAAGCTATTGTAATATCATTACATAATTGTTGAACGTATAACAAATTGTTTTCTTGTGCAAATATTATCAATTCTTGGACGAATGTTTCAATTTCATCAATATACATTCCTAAAGCTATTGATTTGTATCTTTCGTCGAATAATTTAGTAAGTTCTGTTTGTGTTGAGTCTGGAATATGTGAATTAATCGTATGTGTAAATTCTTCTGCATTTTGTACATATTGATTATCCTTAGCCTTTAGAATATTAATAATATCATCTAGCTGACTTTGAATAAATCCCGATGGTAAGAATGAAATGTTTTGATTCGCAGATAAATTATTCGAATTTGATCCGATAATTATCAAAGGAATTTGATTAAATTTAGGATTAGTTGTGATAATACTAATAAATATTTTTATTTGTTCTTTTTCAGTATCATTGAAATATTCTGCGAAAATCGCATAAATATCTGATGAGTTTAATAAATTATATGCTTCCGATAGTTCAGAGCAAGAGATTGTGCCAAAGTCGTTATTATTTAATGTCTGAGCCAATAGTGCTTTACTGCTATCGCTTAAATTGATAAATATTGCGTTTTTATCGAAACCTGTTGTCTCTGCTATTGCTTCTAAATTATTTAAAATATCTGCTTTTTCTGCGATAACATTGTTAATCTCGATAATAAATTTGGAGCCGATACCAAGTTCGGATTCGACACTGATTTTACCGCCTAAGGCTTCAGCCCATTTTTGAGCAATAGAAAGTCCGAGACCGGTACCACCATATTTTCTTGTGTCGTGTCCATCGACTTGGATAAAAGGAATAAATATATCTTTTAATTTAGTTGGGTCTATGCCAATACCGCTGTCTTCAATTGTAATTTTTAAATTGTAAGTTTTATCATTATTATTTTCAGTAGATAAATTGATAGTTATAAAGCCAGAGTTTGTAAATTTAAAAGCATTGCCCAAAATATTAATTAGGATCTGTTTGAATCTCAGAGCATCAATAAGCAAATATTCGGGAGTATTCTTGTCAATAAATACCTGAAAATCAATATTATTTTCTAATACTTTGTATGCAAAAATGCTTTGCAATTCTTTGAATAGATATGGAATTGAAGTCGGTTCCGGATTGATTTCGCAATGTCCGGCTTCAATTTTAGATAAATCGAGAATATCGTTGATAATATTTAATAAGTTTTTACCGCTTGACATAATAGTGTCTAAATTCTCTTTAATAGAAATGTCTTGAACTTTGTTTTTAATAATTTCAGAAAATCCTAAAATTGCATTTATTGGAGTTCTAATTTCGTGGCTTATATTTGCTAAAAATTCTGATTTCAGTCTATTGGCTTTTTCAGCAATTTCTTTGGCTTTGGTCAATTCATTTTTATTACTTTGAATCGACAAAGCACCGCCCAAAGCATTAGAGATGTTTTCAAAGATAGCGTCTTCGTATCCTTGCCAATTCCTGCAACGCAAACAATCTGCGAATCCTATAAATCCATATATTTTATCTTCAATATATATAGGAACAGCAATTAGAGATTTAAACGAAAGCTGCTCAAAAATTGGTCGATTAAATTCATTAAACTGAGAATCATTAAGTTGAAGATTCTTGTTCGGTCTGAA
>CAZIIZ010000326.1:0-4279 GCA_964539225.1 uncultured Hyphomicrobiales bacterium
CCGAAACCAAACAAACGTATATAGTTGACTCTCGTTCTTCGAGATTGAGAGAACATTATGCTCAAAAAATGGAAGATCGCAATACTTATCTATCATCTTTCTTCGCCAAAAATAAAATTGGGTATGTCAACATTTCTACTCAAGATGATTACGTGAAAGAATTAATTAGATACTTTAAATAATATTTTGAAAAATATCAAAATAAAAATCGACTAGAAACATCTTAAATATAAAGTTTAGAAATTTAATAAACTATGTGAAAAAAGGGAATGATTATGGATTTACGAACATCATATTTAGGATTGCAACTTCGCTCGCCATTAGTAGCGGGAGCATCTCCATTGTCAGACGACATTGATAATATTAAACATTTAGAAGATGCCGGAGCTTCAGCGGTAGTGTTTTATTCATTATTTGAAGAACAATTGACCAACGACCAGTTTGAGTTACATTATGCAACTACAGAAAATACCTATGCTTCAGCCGAAGCTCTTACTTATTTTCCAGATTATGATAATTACAGAGTCGGACCGGACGGATATTTAGACAAAATTCGGAAAGCCAAAGAAAGCGTCAATATTCCAATTATTGCCAGCTTGAATGGCTCGACTAAAGGCGGCTGGACTGAGTTTGCTAAGATGATGGAATCTGCCGGAGCAGATGCTATCGAGCTTAATAATTATTCTCTGAATACTGATTATAGCATTAGCCCAGTCGATATTGAGAACAATTATATTGAAATATTGAAAGCAGTCAAGTCAGTAGTTAATATTCCGGTATCAGTTAAGCTGAGCCCATATTTTACTAATTTAGCTTCTGTTGCTAAAAGTTATGAAACTGCCGGAGCAAATGGCTTAGTTTTATTTAATCGCTTTTATCAGCCTGATATTGATTTAGAAACATTAGAAATAGTGCCGAAAGTATTTTTAAGCAATTCGAGCGATATTCGCTTGCCATTGACTTGGATAGGAATACTCAAGAATAGAGTTAAATTAGATTTGGCTGCATCCACGGGGATACATACTGCCGAAGATGTGTTGAAAATGATGATGGTCGGAGCTAACGTTACGTTATTAGTGTCCGCATTATTGAGAAATGGTATCGATTATCTGAAAACTATCGAGCAAGATTTAGTCGAATGGATGGAACGCAAAGAATATATGTCTATCAAGCAAATGCAGGGTTCGATGAGTCAACAGAATATTTCAGATCCTTCAGCTTTCGAGCGAGCTCAATATATGAAAGCAGTATCGAGCTATCAGTTTTTGAATAAGAAATAGGGAAGAGTGCTTGCCGAATATCAATAAATACTCGAGTCTGTGGTGTGTTAAATCATCATAGACTCGTGTAGTATTATAGCGGATTATTCATCCATATTTTCAACATAATGGAGCTGCATATTCTCTAATTCTAATGCTACTAAATATCCGAGACCTTTTCTGGTTTTATGATAAACGCAACCACCATCTAATTTGATAATATCTGATTCTAAAGAATCCCGAATATCGTCTAAAGTAGTAGGAGTATGACCAACTATTAATCTTTTTCCTTTGGTTTTGTCGAAGTCCACAGAAGTATTTCGCATCCATATCATTGATTCTGTGTCGTCTAAAGGATTTTCGATTTCAAAATTTAAACCTCCATGAACTACTATAAAGTCGTCGAGTTCGTGGTAGTATTGTAGCGATTCAAAGAAGGATAGATAATATGCCGGAAGTTCGGCGATGTCGTCCACCATGAAAGATTGGCAGGTTTTTTCGCCACCATTTCTCTTCCATAAAGCGAAATTTTCTGGGAATTTGCTCGCACTCAGAAGCATTTGCTCGTGGTTGCCTAATAGAGTGATAATACTATATCCTCTATTGCGTAAATGAATTATTTCATTGATTACGGCTCGCGAATTCGAGCCTCTATCAATATAATCTCCGAGAAGAATCAGTCTGTCCACATTGCTAAAATCAAGCACTTTGTATAGCAAATGCTTAAAGCTGGCTATACAACCGTGAATATCACCGATGATAAATGTTCTTCTCATATTAGTATCGTCGTTAGATTAAAATTGAAAAGTAATTATTCTTCACTAGTCTTTTTCTCTTTTTTGCCGCTCATTTCTTGAGCGAAATTAATCGCTTCAATAGCCGCTATTGAAAGTCTATTCTCTAATTTTCCAAATTTGCGTACATAGTCTTTGCGGCTTCTATTAATTACTTCCAATGCTTCTTCTCTGCCATAAGTATGGGTGATTACGCATCTCGGCGATAGTTGCCCTGGCATATCTTTATATGTAAGGAAATAATGTTCTAATCTTTTTATTAATGTTTCTGGGATGTCGGTAATGTCCTGCCAATGACCATAAACTTCGTCTGCTTTCAGGGTAGCTATGATTTTATCGTCTGCTTCGCCGCCGTCAATCATTCTAAAACCGCCAATTGGCACTGCTTTAAGCAAGATGTCGCCGTGCATAATATTTCGCTCGGTAAGCACACAAATATCTAGTGGGTCGTGATCGCCGGTAATATCTTTACGATTGTTTTTGGTATTGCATAAATCAGCCACTAATCTGCCGCAATAGGTTTGCGGAATAAATCCATATAGTGCTGGGATATAGTTTGAAAATTTCTGAGGGCGGTCGATTTTCAAGTATCCGGTTTCTTTATCTACTTCGTATTTTAATGTATCGGTTGGTACTACTTCGATGTAAACATTTACAATATCGGGGGCATCTTCGCCAACGTGTACGCCATGCCAAGGATGCGATTTATATCTTAATCCGGCTAATTGCCAGAATTCACTTAAAGATTCCATTTTGTCTCAAGCTATTTATAACTGAATAATATATTGTTCCTTATTAACGTTATTAATAAAGTAATATTATTTTTAAAAGTAATAATTGAGATATTAATAAATATTGTACTCAAAGTACATGGAAATAAGTATCGTTTATGACTTTTGCATTGAGTATTTGGCAAAGCGAAAACAAAATATTAGTCGATTTGAAAATTGCTCTCAAACTTTTTCAATTATACGTAATATGTATATAAAGTTCTAAGATTACTCTTGATACCATGCATAATAAATGGAATATGTTCAACTTCTATGGAATTGGGAGATGGGAGCGAACTTGCTTTTATTACTAACGTTTAACTCCTACGGAGTTGGGAGATGGGGCGAAGTTCTTTTTATTACTAACGTTTAACTCCTATGGAGTAAAGATAAGAATTAATCTTATACAGCATAACTAATCCAATCTTCTGTAACTAGTTGATATTAGCGGATTCTTACTTCATTCAGCATGAGGATTTTAACAAATGAAATACTTATGGGACAGCCCCAAAGAAGCTCATTTGTTTTAACAACTTAACAGTTTAACGTCAGATACCGCCTACTCCGTATGAGTGATACTTGCATTCAATTCAATAGGGCGTATATATAGATAGAGAGTGTGGCTTAATTTTTTAGTCCAAAATATTATTTATAAGCAAACCAAGCAATATAGTTGCAATTGTCAACTAAATTGCTTAGTTTTGTAAATGTAAAAGATGTTGATGAAATAATAAGTAAGAATAATGGAACAAAACAGCTTGCCTTTCTTGGGTAAAATTGTAGGAGAAATGACTACGGAAATGTTTCGTGTTATTAAGAAACGCATACGAGAACAGTCTGATATTAAGCTTACCATTGAACAATTTGCTTTGCTTAATGCTATTCATACCGAGAAAGAGGATGTGATTCAGCAAGATATGGCTAACTTTTTGGGTAAAGATAAATCATCGATTTTGCGTTTGATAGATGCTTTGGAAAAAATGGAATATCTTCGGCGAGTAGTTCATCCCAAAGATAGACGCAAAAATTATCTGATGGTAACTAAAAAAGGCGAAGCCGTGATAGCAGAATATTTAGTTATCGAATTCCAAATAATTGAAGAGCTGTTAGTAGGTATTACACAATCTGAGATAGAAACATTTTGCAAAGTAGTTAATCAAATTAAAAAAAATGCTCAAATTTTGTAATGCTTTTTTTGCTCAATAAGTTGCATATATCAACAATATACAAAATCAACATAATAGTATCCAAACAGAAAATTATGGTTAAATTCATCCAATAAATTTATAGTGAGAATATGAGGAAATTACATTTGCTCATGGCAGTTGTGCTTTTGCTGCTGTGTGGTAGAGCTTTGCCTGCTCAGAACAATATCGTCAAAGTGCTTACGCTTGACGAAATGTTCCAGCTGGCTTCGAAAAATAGCAAACATTTGAAATTATCTAGTTCCGGCATC
>CAZIIZ010000327.1:0-4276 GCA_964539225.1 uncultured Hyphomicrobiales bacterium
GGACCACCGTGTCAAGGTTTTTCCATTGCAGGGAAAAGACTTGTTGAAGATGAAAGGAATTTACTCTATAAATCGTTTGTTCGTTTTGTTAAATATTTTCAACCCAAGGCATTTGTTTTAGAAAATGTACCAAACATATTATCTATGGGTAATGGTATTATAAAAGACCAAATATTTGAAGATTTTAAAGCTTTAGGATATAATGTTACTAGCAATGTAATACTCGCTTCACATTTCGGAATTCCTCAAAACCGCAAACGTGCATTCATAATAGGGATAAAAAGTTCAAAAGCGTTCGAATTCTCTAAAATAATTTCTAAGGACCTAATCACTTCAGGACAAGCAATATCTGATTTACCTGAACATAGTGTCTTGGACGGAACTGAATATATCAATACACCTAAATCCGATTATCAGGAACTAATGCGTAAAAACGCATTAGGCATTTATAATCATCAAATTACAGAGCATACTACTCAAACAAAAAATATAATTTTCATGGTTCCTGACGGAGGAAATTATAAGAGTTTACCAGAAGAGTTTAAAAATACTAGAAATGTAAATATTGCTTGGACTAGATTAAATAGCAATAAACCAAGTTTTACAATTGATACAGGACATAGGCATCATTTCCATTATTTATTTAATCGAATTCCTACTGTTCGTGAAAACGCTAGAATTCAATCTTTTCCAGATAACTTTATTTTTTTAGGTACCAAGACAAGCCAGTATAAACAAGTAGGAAACGCCGTGCCTCCTAAATTATCTGAATATTTAGCCAACGAATTAAAGAAGTATTTATATGAATAGTCTTGAACAGCCTCATTATTTCCGTTTACATCAAGTTCGACCCCGTTTTAAAAATGACATAGAAAATGTACTTTTGTATGTGGCAACTGAAATTGCAAAATTAGATAAACAGACTATTGGGAATTTTAATAATCAATTGTTTAATGCTATAAAGCTTTGTCCGGGAAACGCCATTAAAGAAGATAAAACTATTGATAATTGGAGGACAGAAATTGCAGCATTATTTGGATTCATAATAGAAGACAGGGTAAATAACTATGCTGAACCGGGAGAAATTGCTTTAAAACTATCTCAAGAACAAGATTTGGTGCAGTTCTTTAAATATTTTTTGTTTTATTTTCAGTATCCGGGTGGTCATATCAAATCTCATAAATTGAAATCAATTATTCAAAATAATATTAAATTCAAGCCTGCTCAATATTTTCTTAAAGTATTAAAAAGTGGTGAAGAAATTACGAATAAAAGATTTGGAATAAACAAAGCTGAAGCTACTCAATACATTTATAATGATTTACGTGTTACAAGAGATAAATGCGAAGCGACTGAGGTTGTGACTAGAATAATAAAGAGTAGGGAGCTAAATATAGAATTAGATTGGCGTGGTGATATAATTAGATATGCTGGGGATATTCTTGATTATATGGTTATAGCCGATTTATTAGTGATCCATGGAAACGAATATTATATTAATTGGAATGATAAGGAAACAATAATAACCTTTATTCAAAGTGAATTTTGGTTTAAAGGATATGATAAATACTATGGAGTTGAATTCGATATAAAAGAATTATCAATTATCGAAGATATGTGGTTTCGATATGTAAATAAAGATTTGGGCGAACAGCTATTTAAAACAGATTTAATCAAATATTTGGGAATTGAAAAGGAATCGTATTTTGATTTAATTAATAAAGCTATCATTGCCCTTGATTCTAATTTGAGAGATGATAATCTAAGCAAAACGAAAGATATAGGCGACTTAGGAGAGAATATTGTTATTGGTCATGAATGTATGAGAATAAAATTAGGTGGTAGAGAGGATTTAATACACTTAATAAAAAAAATCCCAACATCGTTCGCTGTTGGCTATGATATTCAAAGTGTTGAATTAGATGCCCGGAAAAGGTATATTGAAGTTAAATCTACAATAAGTAGTAAAACACTTAATTTCTATAATTTTCATTTAACTCCAAACGAATGGGCGACAGCTGACACACTCAGGAATTCATATTTTGTTTATCGACTAATGATTAGCAAGCAAGAGAACAAACTGTTCATACTAAAAGATCCGGTCGGTAACTATAAAAAAGATAGACTAAGAATGTTGCCAAGAAATGGAGCGGATATTATTTTTTCAGATAAATCTGGGAAATGGGCGGAGTTATTGATATGGAAAGATTAAAAATAGTTTCACTTTTTAGCGGATGTGGCGGTATGGATTTAGGTATTCAAGGCGGGTTTGACTATTTAAATTCTTACTATAATGAATTACCTGTCAATATTTTGTGTGCTCTTGATAATGACCCATACGCTACTTCAATTTACAAGGCAAACTTTTCTCATCCTTGTATTACGAACGATATTAGGAAAGTTAATCATTCCGAGTTACCAAAGCACGATATACTCTTGGGTGGATTTCCGTGTCAATCCTTTTCGATAAGTGCACAAAACCCACCACGTTTGGGATATAAAGATGACAGAGGAAAACTATTCTTCGAAATGATTAGTATTTTAAAAGAACATCAGCCTAATTTTTTTATAGCCGAAAATGTTAAAGGTTTATTATCGGCTAATAATAAGAAAGCATTTCCAATGATAATAAACGAGTTTAGAAATGCTGGATATTATATACGTTATCAATTATTGAATGCCGCTGATTATGGTATTCCGCAGAAACGAGAAAGAGTTTTTATTGTTGGATTTAAAAATTTTCAGCAAAATTTTCATTTTAAATTTCCTCCACCTACTACTTCTCTTGACAAAAGGGTTGCCTTAAAACGGGCAATTGATTTTAGTGCAGATAAAGAAGAAAAGTGGTATTTTAGCCAAAAGGCTGTTGATGGTATGTTACGTGTAAGAGATAAAATGAATAAAGGTAGAGTACAAGATTTAGAGCAGCCGTGCAACACAATCAGTGCCCATTTGGCAAAAGTCAGCTTAAATGGGACTGATCCTGTCTTATTAGTAAATGGTAAATATAGAAGACTTACTCCTAAAGAAGCCGCAAGAATCCAATCATTCCCTGATAATTTTAAATTTGATCCAGTGTCGGAAATAAGACAATATAAAGCAATCGGAAATGCAGTTCCTCCGGTTTTGATGTGGCATATTGCAAGTTCTTTATTAAAAGTAGTTTAATCCTACTCCTTATCCACTTCGCCGATAAGCATATAGAGGTAATCCATTGCTTTGGGATTGGTGAAAATCAGCTTATTGAGTTCGGCGGATTCGGTTTTGCGTTTGAATTTATCGCCTGATATTTCGCTCAATGCTTTATTTAGAGTAGTCAGTAATTTGAGAATATCATCCACTTTCAGTTTATCGGCATCGGCAATGGACGATTCCAATTTATCGCCGAGCAGCTCTAATAATTTATCAATTGATTCGCTTAGTTTTACTTCCTTTGCAGATGATTTCGAGGCTTGCGATTGTAGAAAATTCACGTAGCTCTCGGTGCGATTTTCCCAATCGAATTTAACCGACCAATTACTTAGCTTGCTCGTTTTACATTGAAATATCTTAGCCAATATTTCTAAATTGCGATAATCAGAATTATCTCTATACATGGCGAAAGCTCGAAATGCTTCGAATGTTTCTTCCTTTATTCTATCCCATTTTTGCATGGTTTTCTCCGGTTGATATTATTGATTTTATTTATATTCTCGCACTCATCCGATAACTGCCAGTCATCGGATGAGTCTAAAGTTCTCTCACTTCTTCCTACCTATTGGCAAAGCTCCGCCACTATTCGGCAGAATTAATTCATTGATATATGCAAAGCAATCCACTTGATCGTCATGCTTGGCATTCGGGAATGATAGCAATTCCTGCTCGAAGTCCGCAAGCCAAGCCGCATATTCAGGCATATACACTTTGCCGTTATTCATTTTCGCTTGCATCGGCAATGCACGAGTTAATTTATCGGCATTTGGGCGAAGTGCCTTCACTGGCAAACCTTCATTCGCCGCCGAACGCACCAATGAATATTGATACTGCACGCTTTCGATGCCTATCAGCACAGGATGCCACTTATTATAAGCGTCTCGTATTAATTCCAAATGTCGCAAAGTATCGAAGCGATTGCGAATAATTTCCAAGATAAATACATCGCTTTCTGCATTCACAGCAAACACCATAAGCACAGTATAATCCGCAGTATCTTTCGTCGATGCGGCTAAATCGACGGTGATAAATATTTGCAAATCGAGAAAGATCGGAAGAGCACACGTCTGAACTCCAGTCACGA
>CAZIIZ010000328.1:0-4271 GCA_964539225.1 uncultured Hyphomicrobiales bacterium
AATTTCATCATTTTTTGTATTTATTTTTAAATTTTATTATATTGACATAATTTATTGAATTCAAAAATACGAAATTATAAGCTATGAACCTTCTTTTTATGATAACCTTTATCGTTATATGGTTGCAAATCTTCGAAAATAAACGCTTCGAGTTCTTTCAATTCATTGCGATAATCTTTGTTGATGTCGTCATCATTTTGCTTAATTTCTTCGAGTATTTCATAGACGAAATTTTCCGCACCGAACTCTTTCCAATCTTTTAGTAATTCCTCGTTAGTATGAGTTCCGCTCTGGAGCTGCATTTTTTGGGAATTCCATTTAGCGTCTAAATTCATAGCACTACCGATAAATATCTTGCCATTGACTAAATTCCGAATTTGGAATACTCCAATTTTGAATTTCATCTGCTTATATTCAGAAGTCATTTCCTTCTTAGATTTCATTGCATCCTTCCAATAAAAATTAATTCTCATTCGTAGAATTTGGTAAACGAATGAGAATTATTTCAATTTTAAATTTGTATTCGATTAATCAGTTTTTTGCAAGATTGATGCACCGGTCAATTCGGATTTAGTAATTGTAGGATTGCCTCTATAATATACTTTGCTTGCACCGTTTGCCGATACGCTCAGAGTTTTAGTTGAATTTACCTCGGCTACACTTGCACCGGATAAATCTAAAATGGTGTTATCAGCAATTAAAGAATACAAATAAACTCGGCTCGCTCCAGAAGATTCAATATTCAAATTAGTTGTCGTACCAGCTAGGTTGAGATACGCTGCCCCTGACAAATCGACTTTCAAATTTTTAAAATTAAATTCGGCTTTTAATTCAGATGCACCGGACAGATATAGCTCCAATGCTTCGCCTGAAAATTTATTCAAAAACAATAATTTAGTAGCACTGCTTGCATCAATCTGGGTTAAATCTTTGCAAGTTAGGTAAACTTTTATTTTCGAACCGTTCATATCAACCGATGAACTTGTGTAAATTCGCAAAGTAGAGCCGTGAATTTCGGTATAAATGTACGGATGATAATTTGTATATGTTTCTAATTGCAGACTGCACGAATCGGACTGAGTAATTTCTACTTCAATCGCATCCGAAATTTCTAATTTAGTAAAATCTGAAATCGTTCGGGTCTTTTTCTCGAAACTGCCTGACGGTTCTAATATATCATTGCTCGTGCAAGCAATTAGAATTACTGACAAAATCAGGCTCAGAGTATAAACTATATTTTTCATAATATCCTTAATTTTGATGAGTGATTTAGGAAGTCTGCTCGTGAATTCGTAGCGAGCAGACTTTGATTTATTTCGACGAATACATCCTGAAAGTTTTGATATATCGTATTAGAAGGAACCGAATTCAAATGTCAATCCGCCGGAAAATCCTTTTAAATCAATATTTGCTAAGCCTTTTGATTTAGTGAATGCTGTGTTCTCCCACACATCATCCATCCATCTGTACGAGGCTTCTGCCGAGATTCTGAAAAATCGAGTAACATTTAGTTCTACTGCGACTGTCGGCTCAATTACTATATATGTTCTCATTGGATCCAAATTATTATCATGGTTCTGATCACCCCAATTATTTCTGTCTGAATAATTTGCTCCACCGCCAGCAATCAATACATTTCCTGCAAAATGAATATATTCTAAGGGTTGATAAATGTATTCCAAGTATAGCCCGCCATATCCAAAGTTCAGATTGTTATTCAAATTTGTGTTATACATATCAGTATAATTGATGTTTTGCTTCGTTACTAAACCATAACCTGCTAATCCAAGCGAGAAGGTACGATTCATAGTCCATGCTCCCCTACCACCGACTAAAACTCCAAATTGATTATTGATGGAAGTAAATTTAACTTGCGGACCGCCGTATCCGCTATGTTTAATCGGACCTGAGCCGCCAAATAGAGTTTTTACTTGTGGTTCATTTGTGTTTTCATCTGCTGAATAACCTAAGTACGCAGAGAAGAATAAGATAGCCGTCATCAAAAAGAACTTTTTCATTTTGAATACCCTTATAGAAATTATAAAAAATTATTATTATTTGCCTTTTAAAACATCCCGAATTTAAAGTATAATCCGGTTGATAGTGCACTCAATTTAAAATCATTGAGTTTTGAGTCTTTTTCGTAGCCTTTATTAGTGGTGAGTCCACCTGATAAACGATATGATAGGTCGAACCCTACTCGCATCCAGCTGAATACGTTAACCTCGACATTTACTCCGGGTTCGAGAGTATAAAACATAATCCAAGGAGCATTGAAGTTCAAATCCGCCTTTTTAAGTGAAGACATTTTGCTTGCACCAAAACCGACAGCCCCGTTAATTCCCCAATGGATCCAATTCTCAGAATTAAATGTATGTTCGTAATAAACTCCACCGTAACCGTGCTGCATATTACCGGACACATCAATTCCGTCATTATTTTTAAAAGTAAAGATTGAAGCATTGGTCAATCCGTAACCGAATAAGCCGACGCTGGTCTCCTTATTCATAGTCAACACCATTCTTCCGCCGCTTAATATCGCAGTCTTGCCGCCGATAGTGGTTGTTCGTTCAGAGCAAGTTAATGAAAATCCATTATGATGCGAAAAGTCATCTAAAATGGTTTGCAGTTCCCCGTATGGATCTGTCTCTGGAATATCTTTCAACTGAGGCGATGTAACTACTTGGTTATAAACTAAAGTAGCATAGTTCGTACTACTCGGCAACTTGCTTTCATTAATTGCAAGATAACCATTGCTATTAGTCGCTTGGATACTTCTTTCATTTTCAGTAGTCTCCGATAAATTGTCTGTTTGTATATTATTTGTATTATTTACGTTAGGATTATTTTCATGTATTAAATCATTATTTTTATCTTGCACATCGTCGGAATTAGATTTATAATTATAAGCTAATTTTATATTTTTCCCGGATGAATTCTTAGCATTAATCACTTTACTTGATTGTACTTTGGCATTCATATATTCATTGTTTTTAGAAATATTATTATTTTCTTCAAGTGAATTATCGGCTTTGTTATCAGTGCTAGGCTTTAAGTTGTTTAACGAATTTATATTGTTATCTGCAGAAATATTAGAGACTACTTCATTGCTAATCTTGGTTTTATTGACTGATTTGTGCGTCGAATTATCATCTTTCATTGCATTATAAATCAATACCGAAGAAATTGCAGCCGCACCGATAATGGATAAGCTGTTTGCATTTAATAGCGACTTAATTCCCCAACTTCCGAACAATCCTGCCGAACCGATAGCTACTCTCGCAGCAATTAGCTTTCGGCTATCTTCTTTAGAGTATGTTACTTTCTCGTTCCGAGCGAGATCGAAGTAACTATCTAAATCTTTTTTATTTTTCTCGGGCTGTTTCATCTATGCCTCAATTATAAATGCAATTATTAATAATACTATTTTGCTGATTTTCAGACTACTATTGCGAACTTTACTTAGTTTTAGTTCGTACTCATCCATATTTTCGATTCTTTTTTTATCCGAGCCAACTAATCTATTCTCTAATTCTGCTCTTCCCCGTTGTACTCTCGATTTTACTCCAGAAACTGATCCGCCCTGAATATCGGCGATTTCTTCCATTTTCATTCCGATTATTTCGTGAAGCACTACGGCTTCTCTTTGTTTGTCGGATAATGTATTTAGTGCTTTTTGCAGAGCATCCAAATCATATCTGATGTCTGGATTCTCATTCGGAGCTACTAAATTGTCAAATAATTCGAATTCTTTTTCTTCGTTGGCGAAGCTGAAGAAAAATCTTTTTCGCCAATTTTGCCTTTTGTGAATTCTGCTGGCTATGGTAAACAGGAAACTCTTGAAAGCTTGCGGGCTTTTCAGCGTTTCGAATCTTTCAAATGCTATTAATGTAGTTTCTTGAACTAAATCTTTAGCATCTTCCGGATTGCGAGCCATGGAACGAGCGAAGCGGACTAATCCTACTCTCGACTGCTCAAAAAGCTCTAAAAATTGTTCCTGTTTTACCGATATATCCATTGTCATTTTCTAATTTATCTGACTATCAAAATCAAATTCAAAGTGTATGTGTACTTAGTTGAAAAAAGGACGCAAACTTTTTTCACTTTTTTTATTTTTTCTTTTATCAAATTTATAAAAACCAAATTCTCATTCCTGTGAGCGAGTCTTCGAGTACATTTCTATTCTTGTCATTCTTGCGGAACGAGTCTTCGAGTGCATTTCTATTCTTGTCATTCTTGCGGAACGAGTCTTAGAGTACATTTCTATTCTT
>CAZIIZ010000329.1:0-4263 GCA_964539225.1 uncultured Hyphomicrobiales bacterium
CGAATTTTCTTACTTTTTCAACAGACTGATAAACTACTATTCTTGCGAATTTGCTATTGCAATGATTAAATTTTCTCCGCAGTATAACCCAAGTCTTTTATTTTAGCAATGATGGTATCAGTATTCATTTCTGTTTGAAATGTTGCGATTCCGGTAGCGAGATCGACGTTTACATCCTTGACCTCTGGGAAACTTTCAATAGCTTGGCGAACGCTATTAGAGCAATGATTGCAATTCATTCCGCCAATTTTCAGAGAGATTGTATCGTTCATAATTTTTTCCTTTTTAATTTCTTTTCTAAAATATTTCTTTAAATATACTCTATATAATGACATTAGTAACAGTATTAAAAATATAGTGCCGAAAAGCATTTCCCAAATAGACATTCCTTCGTTATGGCAATGCTCAGACATCACTATATTATCAAGCGGGTTAATATTGAACACACTAAATATAAAATCTAATAAATAATCGAATGCTATCGAAGTAAGCATTAATGACAGCAAATATACACCGACGACTTGTTTGCCTAAAGTTTTAAATAGAATTGATAGCGTTGCGGCATTAGTAGCCGGACCGCATGCCAAAAACACAAATGCTACTCCTGGCGAAAATCCCTTAAGCAGCAAACTAATTGCTATCGGAATAGAAGCCGTAGCACAAATATACATCGGTATGCCGATGGCTATCATCAATAGCATTCCCAGAATACCTGAACTGAATTGAGTGCCGGCGAAATAATCAGTTGGTATAAAATACGAGATCAATGTGGCGATAAATAAACCCAAAACGAATTGTGGGCTAATATCATCCAGAAATTCTACAAATGAATAACGCAGTGCCTTAATAAATTTGTTTTGAGATTTAGGCTTTTCAATTGAGCAGCAATCCGAATCCGAACAAGTTGTTGCAGAACTTTCATCCACCACAGTCTGCATTTTATGATATTTCAGAGGCAAATACTGCACCATAGCACCGCTAATTATGCCCATTAGTAATGCTGAAACCGGACGGAAAATCGCAAAAACCGGTCCCATCATACCATAAGTTGCTAAAATAGAATCAACGCCGGTCTGAGGAGTGGAGACCAAAAATGAAATTACTGCTCCACGAGACGCACCATTTCTCGACATAAATACTGTCGTCGGCACGACTCCACAGGAGCATAATGGCAAAGGCACTCCGAGCAATGCCGCTTTGACTATTGAAGCAATACTATTGCTACCTATATACTTAACTATTATTTCCTTCGTGAAATATATATATAACAATCCGACAAATGCCAATCCAAATAGCAAATAGAAAGACATCTCGAAAAATAATTCCGAGAATATACTCAGAAATTTATATAATTCATCCATTATATCGCTCATTAGTTATATTAAACATATTACGATAGAAGTACATCTGCTAATATTATTTTTAGACAGAGCGAAATATCACGAAATGGGCTATGATTATATTAAGGTACTAAGCGTGCAATGGCGGTATCAATGATGGATTAATTAAGGGATTTAAAACAAATTTGAACCATAAAGATAAATGTGAAGAATTTGGCAAGAGTTTTGCCGTACAATAATTCTAATTAATTTAATTGTTTACAAAATTTACACGGAGGTAACAGTGAACGCCACTACTCAAATCACACAGGAAGTGCTAAAAACAGAAAGTTCAGCATTAGTAGAGTCGGTAAACAACTTTACTAAAGAATTGCCCAAAAGTGATATATCCGAACTCGCTTTAAGACTGAAAACATCGGTAAATGGGATGACTACTTACCTAGAATCCAGCTTTAGCGGTACCCGGAAAATTGATAAGATTCGTTCGTGGATTAAGCTCTCTATTGCTTTAAAAGAATGCCGTGATACGCTCGACTTAATAGCTAAATTGAAATACGCAAATACAAACGACTTGATGCTGAAGGTGGATAACTTTAACCAAATGTTGATAGCACGCCACCAGTCTCAATAATATTTGTGCGGTGTCAGTAATTCTGTTTACTTTTAAATACTTAATTTACTATTGGAATAATTTACTATGGCTACATTTTCTGCATTGGAAACCGCAAAACGAGGTTTGATGACCCAGAAATTTGGTATTGATGTTACTAGTAATAACATTAACAATATCAATACTCCTGGCTATTCTCGTCGTTCAGCAGTCATCACAGAAACTACTCCGACGCAAACCAGTAACGGTTTCGTCGGTACCGGAGCTATAGGCGACAGCTTGCGTACATACCGAGAAGAATTTTTTGATAAAGAGATTCGTAAATCGCTTGCACGCCAATCAGGATATGAGACTGATCAAGTAATTTTCGAGAGAGTAGAGGCAATTTTAGCTGAACCGTCTAGTTCAGGTATTGGCGAAGTAGTGCAGGGATTTTTAGCAACTTTTGAAGACGTGGCAAACAATCCGCAAGATCCTAGTATTCGAGATTATGTGTTAGAGCAGGGCAAGTCATTAGTTGATAGACTTCATACTACTTCGGATATGCTTGACGCTTCCAGAAATGATGTGCTTCGAGATTTAAAATCTGATACTGACTCAGTCAATCAATTATTGCAAAATGTGGCTGAACTCAATAAACAGTCCGCCTCTTCTAAAGCTTCAGTGAGCGTAGAAGCTCAAACTTTCGTAGATCAGAGAGAAAATGCTTTAGAAGCATTAGCAAAATTAACTGGAGCAAATGTAACTCACGAGGATAATGGTCAAGTCAATGTTTTTATTAATGGATCTAACGTAGTAACCGGTTCGGTATATGCAAAATTAGAATTGCAAGAGACGGTCAATTCCGCTACCGGCGAAAGAACAGCAATAATTGCGAAATCGGATAGTTCCGGTAAATCTTTAGGTGTGATTACGCCTCCTTCCGGCGAGATGTCTGTGCGATTGAAAGCGTATAATACTCTTTTAGATCCAAATGATTCCAGCCAAGACTATTCAGCATATAGCAAAATAAATGAGTATGTCGATATATTAGCAAAGAAAATCAATAGTATCTCAGTCGGTGGATACGGTTCAAACGATACCGGAAATACTCCTGCCGGCAGACCATTCTTCGAATCGCCTACGGGCAATTTTACTGCTAATAATATTCAAATTAATTCAGAAATTTTAAATGATAGTGCTAATATTCCTTTGGCTGATGCACCAGGCGAAAGCGGAAATAATGAAATTGCTTTAAAAATCGCCAGGATAGCTAATGATAAAGATTTCGCCAAGGGGATTACTCATACTGAATTTTATTCCGCCATTTTAGGCAGAGTTGGCTCTCTGTCGTCTGAGTCGTTAACCGGCAAAAAAACCATGGATTTAGTGGTGCAACAATTAGAAAGCCAGAGAGAATCTTTAATCGGTGTGGACAACGATGAAGAAGCAGTAAACCTGATTAAATTCCAGAAAGCTTTCGAGGCATCCAGCCGAGTGGTCAACACAAGCAATGAAATATTAGCTACTCTTATTAATTTAGGAAGATAGTTTGTATCACGAATATACTAAGGAAAATATAAAATGAGAATCACATCAAATAGTTATACTAATCCATACATTAATACTCTGAATAATATTCAGGAAAGTAAGTATAAAAACGAAATAAGAATTAACACAGGGCAAAAAAACCTAAGCCTTACTGATTCTCCAAAAGATGTAGTAAACACTAAGATTGTGTCTGAATCAATCGCTCGTAATAAAAAATACCTTAATAATATCCAAGAAGCATATTCAGAAATGCAAGCTACTAATAATAATTTAGAATCGCTTCAGGCTAAGATTCAGAATATTCGCCAAACTGCAATAGATTCGACTCAAACCGGAAATATGGGCAATTTAGAAACCCTTGCCGTAGATGTCCGTGGGATGCTTGACGATATAATTCGCGATGCCAATGCCGATAGCAATGGTAAATTTCTCTTTTCCGGCACTAAAACTAATTCAACTTCATTGACAAGCGAAGACGGTACTAAACATCAATACCCATTCGAATTAGTGAAAGAAACTGCTACTGCTACCAATCCTTCTGGATTAGTAGTTAAATATTATGGGAATTTTAAAGACAGAGAAATTAATAAGGACGCTTCTACTACAGAAGTCATAAATGCGACTGCCGATAAAATGTTTGGTGATAATGGCACTAAGGATCTTCAATCTTTAGTTGATTTATATAATGTAATGGCATATAGAGAAGATGGTACGGCTCGTACTAAAACCGATTATTATAATAAAACAGATATAGCCAATTTAGATAAAGCTCAACAAAAGTTA
>CAZIIZ010000330.1:0-4250 GCA_964539225.1 uncultured Hyphomicrobiales bacterium
AACCCCCGACACATGGATTTTCAGTCCATTGCTCTACCAACTGAGCTACCTGACCGGCATTTCTACCGTTTTTTTTTTCTTTTTTTTCAATTCGAGTGGTCAGGGAGGGACTGAACCCTATTGACCGTAGTCTATTTATAAAAGACTTACGCCTTTTGTATTTTGCTTTTTATGTTATATTAACGCACAATCTTACAGTCTATTAGAACGTGAATCGAACTTTTATATTTTACACTATTTGAAAATAAATTGAAATTTTTTAAATTAATCTCGAAATTTATCAAACATATTAATAAGTTCGTCCGCAGAAGGTTCAGTTGAATAAAATTTTTCTCTTGTTGCTGCACTATGACCAGCCATATATTTTGATATATTAGCAGGAATACCCAAAGATTTTTCCCAATAATTTAAAGCAGTTTTTCTTAAAATATGGAAACTGCGGTCGCCTTCTAATTTTAATTCGGCTACTACATCCCTTAGCATAATTTCAATCTTGCTTGAATAATTCCATCTGAATACTTTTCCTTTGTTGGCTTCTTTGAATTCTTTCAATTTCTCAATAATTGGAAAAAGCTCTGGAACTAAGCTCAAAGGGAATTCTCTAATCCTTGGGGTTTTATGTGTCGAACGTTTACCATCAATAATAATTGATTTTTCAGTTATTACTGATTTACGTTTATGTACATCATTTAGTATAAGCGGAGCTTCAGGAACATCCCACCACAATTTCAGAGCTTCGGAAATTCTTAATCCGGAATAGGAAACAAACTCAACCATCAAGGCTAACTGTTTTAGATTGGTTTCATACTTAATCGATGCTCGATACTCTGACCTACTATCTTTAAATTTCATAGCGGAGTAATTTGCCATATAGTGAATAATCTGCTCGACCTCTTCCCTACTGAATACTTTTATTACTGGAGGAACTGGCTCAGGCTTCATCGGATTGATTACAGGATTTCGAGTTATATATTCTTGATCAATACAGTACTTAAAAAAAGTATTTAGTTTTGATAAATATTTCAGCTGAGTATTTGGGTGATGTCCCAATTTTTTAATTTGGGTATTAATCATATTTCGAATTGTATCAATATCAGATAATAAATAATTATCCGGTAAATAGGAATGAAAAGCGACATTGTACGAATGTCTCGTAGGTAAGGACCATTTAGGAAAATGAAGCTTCGAAAATTCAACAACTGTATCGTGTAGATTTTTTTCTGCAATTGTTTTCGTATTTGTAATTTCACTCGAATTGTTTTCTCCATACTCATTATACCTATTGGTTAAAACCTCCAAGGCAATCTCCTTATTTGCCGGAGTCCATTTTAATCCCTTAATAGCCACGGGAGAAGCTCCGTGAATTACGGTATAAACATTCCCGTACCGTTCAATGCAAAAAGCATATTTAAGATGCGGATGCTCCCAACGGTTTTTTCTTCTTTCTTTTGGCATATTAATTAAAATAATATGGTTTCAAAAATATTCCATCTTTAAAATGGAATACACAATAACAAATATTTCTTAAACCTTGACATACATTAAACAGACTGCGAGCGTCATATAGTATGTTTATCAGTCTGCCGTCAACGTCAAAAATTTCAACTTTTGTTATACGGTCAAAATCTATTAGTGTTGGAGTAGTTTCAGTTATCATAGTATTCCCTTCATTAATTACTTCAAATAATCCATTTTCAGTAAGTATAAAAAATTTATCATTTCTTGTGTAGATATTATACGCAGAACTCCAGAATGATGGTGATTGTGTGTCCGATACACTAAAATTAATTGTGTCAATTTTTGAATCGGTTACCATCCTTGCGAGCATTGACATACCATGATAGCCTTGATGATTAAAATATAGTATATCTTCCTTATCATTTACACCATATACTTTTAAACTATCTGCGAATAATACTGAAGTCCACGAATCACCATAATCTATAGATTTGTAAATTCCTTTTGAATTTAATATATAGAGATTTCCATTTTTATATTGAAGCGAATTATATTCAACCCAAGGCGATCCATCAATTTTAAGAGTATCGGTCTTGTTGGTTAACAAATTTCTCCTCTCTATGTGGCGTTCAATATCGTATTTTGCGGAATAAAAAGCATAATCACCGACATTAATAAAAGTAGAATTATCCATTTCTATAAATTTATTATTTGAGTATTGCAAATACTTGGATTCACCTATTTTATTATTAACAATCTTGTAGAGTACTGAATTCATAGCTACACTATCGTAACACCATAGTAAAATATGTAATGTATCTTTTACTACTACGAGTTTATGATACCTTGTTTCTCCTTTGATAATTATTGTATCTAAGGCTTTCCAATTATCGACAAACTTACATATTATTAAGGTATCCAATCCAAGTTTAGATGGTAATGTACTTATGAGATTCGGCTTCGGAATCATTAAAGAATAGATAGAATCTTTGAAAATTGTCGTACCTACTACTTGAAGATCTGATTGCTTACTTTCGTAATATGAGGAAATTCGAGTATCAAGATTCAACATAGCTACTGTATCAGATGTTATTCTATAACAATACTCTTTGTTGAACAAATAATATGTTCGATAAAGATCAGGACCAAAAAGCCTCTTTGCAATATATTGACCGGAACTAATACTTGTATTCGAAATCATCACAAATAACAAGAATATGCCATACAAAATAGTAGATAATTTTAACTGTTTATAAGTTTTCATAATTTTCATTTTTTAATTTTCTTAGTATTCTCTAAAACCAAAAATTGTAAATGTATCCATTGGAATAAGTTGTTCATAACCATAATATATCATACGCCCACTAATAACATTGTGATCTACTTCGATTTTTAAATTTATTTTATGTAACGGATAATTATCGTAATATCCTTCAAAGGTCCCGTTGTTAAACTTTCCTTCATACCAATTTATTAATTTAAGACTATCCCCTGAAATTAATAAATCATACTCAGAATAAGCATCTGAATAATTCTTTATTGTAATATTCCATTTTCCTGCGATATTTTGTTTGGTTTCGGATTCAGAAATTTTTGAAGGCGATACCGAATCCTCGCTACAAGACATTAGTAAAGATATTGCAACAAATAGCAATAATAATGTTCGCTTCGGGATTATTAATATTTCCATTGATATAATACTTCCTTTGTAGTTTTGTCATAAAATATAACACATACCAAGTCGGTACGTATAATTTCATTATATTGAGTTATTCTGTATGGAAAACTTACCGATGGCTTAGGAGTAGGAGAAATCGGGTTATTAGTGTCATCGTAAAACTTTACATCTTTAATATTGGTATGTTTAAATCCAATAACCAGTACTCCATTATCAATTATTGATTGAGCTTTAGAACCTTGGGCATTAAGAATAATTTTGAAATAATCTCCATCAAAAGCAGGGCATTTTTTCGCCGTTGATTTTGTCAAACACAATATTCTGTCGATATGGTCTTGGATTGAAATTTCGTAAGTTGCTCCAAATCCATTTTGCATCGAAGTCTTACCTTTGTCGCTCACTTCAGTATCAATGTTGATGTCCGCCGTGCCTTTATCCATACCGCCGACAAAAATCTGTCTATTAATCGGGCGACCGAAAAGAACTTCTAAATCCCTAGTTTCAGCATTGTAGTAGTAATTTGTTTTATAATCCTTGGTTTTATATTTTCCGACTTTGCCCGGATTAGTTGTAATTACAATATAATAAGTTGTCGTATCGGCTGGTATATTCGAGATTCTTTTATTATACTCAGCCTCAGTCTCAAAATCGGTCTTAGCTGATTTGTCGAAATTCTCTTTAATTTTATCGAATACTTTTTTTGCAGTCATAGGCTCTATACTTAAAGTATCAGCCATAGAAAATTGAGTAAACATAATTAGTAAAATCAGAATTATCTTTTTCATAGTAGTACCTAATTATTTCTTTTTATAAGTTTTATTGCCTTTTGAATTTATATAGTATTGTCCACCACGTTTTCCAGTTTTGTATGAATGGGAATCGGATGATCTCGAAGCATCATCATTGTTATCAATTTCAGATAACAAATCTACATCACCTTCCTTAACTAAATACTCAACATTGTTATATTTGATTTTGAAATATTTATCATAATCATAATATGTATATTTCCAATATTTCTCAGAATTATAATAAATAAGAAATGTATCGCAATTTGAAATACCTTCTTTAACTAATGAGATACTATTGGTGGTAGAGTCTAACAAGTAAAGCT
>CAZIIZ010000331.1:0-4243 GCA_964539225.1 uncultured Hyphomicrobiales bacterium
CTTTAATTTTTTCTTCTTGACCGGCAGGCATATCATTCATATAATCAGTTAAATCGGCACCAAATGAAAACATAACATTGATACCTTTGCTAAAAGTAAATTTCATACTCGGACCGACCCAAAGATAAGTAGTGGTGGTTTGGCTTTTTAACTTCTCATCATGTACTTTGTTATAACTATCAGCATCAGCTTTGGTCAATAAATGATCATAATACAAACCGACAGACATAAATGGAGATAAAGCATAAGAAGGCTGAATCACATATTCAATCATATCATAATATGGAGTTACATTGCTTTCTTTACGCAAACCCTTCCAATAAACGGCATTAAATGCACCGTAAAATGAACCTTTACCATAATATATACCGACACTCGGCACTATATTATCGGCAATTACCGGCGAACCGCCTCCGGACTGATAGTTTCCATGAGCAAATCCTAACGACGGATTAATATTCAATGCACCGTCCATCATAGTGAAATTTAGTCCTGCACCAAATTCAGTTAATAAATTCAAACCGCCAAGATTACCGCCCAAAGCATCGGCTGTCCAAAATATCCCATACATAGTGAATTGGGTATTCTCGCCAATTGCTATTGAGCCATTGAATGAAGGATAGAAACCAAAAATTGGATCCTGACCTACGGACACACCAAAGGTTGTGGCTGGTGCTTCTTCTGCATTTGCACTCATAGCAAACATAAAAGCAACCAATAAAGTAGTAATTTTTTTCATAGCCAATTCTCCATCAGTAATTATTAAATATTGCAAATTTCAAACAGTTAAAATACAAAACTTTTACCTAATATTGCAAGCTATATTTTAAGTATTAAAAAAATATTTGTTTGTTAGAAAATATTTTTTTAATTTGTGTTGAATTTTTTACACAGTTGTAAAATCTTTAGGAATGGAAGGGGGAAATATTTAGTGTTATCATTACCAATAGGGATAATTTTAGGAATAATCTTGGCTATTGTTCCCGGTCCTGTGGCTGTGGGAGCGATGAAGTTAAGTATAAAAGATGGTGAACGAAGCGGCACTCTATACAGTGCTGGCAGTGGTTTTATGGATTTCATCTTTTGTACATTTGCAGTATATACTACTTCTGCAGTTATGTCTGCATTCGGCAATTTCTCATCTACTCATCCGCTAATAATTTTCTCGATACAAGTCTTGCTTGTAACTGGGATTATTATTTATGGATTATTGCAATTCCGCGAAGCTAAACAAAACAATCGCAATGAGTTAGAGGAATTAGACCAAAGCAGCAATAAAATGTTAGAAAGATTAAAAACTCGTGGACCTCTATTCGTGGGAATTGCAGTAGCCATGGCTAATATTGCAAGCCCTACGTTTCTGCCGAGCTTAGGATACTTCACACTACAAGTCCAGAAAATTAATCTGTTCGCTGTGAATAATTTTACTAATTTACTACTATCGATTGGATTCGGTATCGGCAATTTCCTTTGGCTTTATTTGATTGTGCGAGCTATTACTCATTATAAAAATAAATTTTCTGACGGCTTCATCGGTATTATGCACAAATTTGCAGGATATACTTTGCTATGCTTTGGCACAGTATTGGGCTACAGAGTATTTATGATCACCAAATGGTCTGATTTATTAGGCTTAGTTTTCGCATTTTAAAATACTTATGAGAATAACAGAATTTATAATCGCTTCATTTTTCATAATATCTTTGCCGGGTCAAGACGTAATGTACTTGATTTCGCAAAGTATTTCCAATAGCCGCAAAGCTGGATTAATTACTGCTTTGGGATTGGCTGTGGGCAATATTGTTCATACGACAGCAATTGCCTTTGGAGTGGCATTAATACTTTCGAAATCGCCTGAAGCAATTATGGCTATCAAATTTATTGGAGCTGCTTACCTGTTATACATAGCATACATTTCATTCAAAGATAAATCTTTGCTCACGGTCAGCCAAATTGACAATAAAACGGCTTTAAAGCTGTTTCTTCAAGCGATAGCGATGAATGTGCTAAACGCTAAGGCGTGGCTGTTCGCCGTACTGTTCTTCCCTCAATTCTTGGATAAATATTCGCAAACTCCTATGCTAGATGTATTTACTCTTGGAGCAATTTTCGTAGTATTAGCGTGGATAATATTTTCTACTTTTGCATTTTTAGCATCTATGCTCGCTTCAAAATTAATCAATTCAGAGCGTTCAGCGAATATTCTCCGATATTTCAAATCCTCGATTATGCTGATTATCGCTATTTTTCTCTTCTTTTAATTTATTTTCGCAATTTAGATTAAACCTTTTAGAATCCAATCTGTCTCAATACTTATATAGTCAATTTCACTTATAATATTGAGGTGTTTTATGAAAAAGTATTTTTCTTTAACTATGGCTCTAATTTTTGGATTAGTTGTTATGTCGTCGTGCAATAAAGAAACCAGCGTACTGACTCCGGTAACAAGCGACGAGGCTACAACATCTGAGATGATGGTCAGTTATTCAGCAGCTTCTTGCGAATCAACTGATCCAGATTTGCAAACAGAAATTGCAGCCAAACCTATGTCGGAAATCGGGAAACATATCCAGCTTGCTGTGATTTTCCAAAAACTCAAACTAACAGCCGAGCAAAAAGCTCAAGTTAAGATCTTTATGAATCAACAAAGAGAATGCACTGAATTAGCTATGAAAGCATTACGCCTTTCCGAAAAAGAAATTATCCAAAACGGGAATATTGAACGCAAAGCTATTATGCTACAGCTAAAGGACAGCTTGATTACTAAAGATTCAGCTCGCACTTTGCTAAAAGCCTTAGGCGAATCTACTCGATTGGCATTGAAGAATAATCCTGCTCGCGATGCTGCCGAATTAGCGATGAAAGCATGCAGAGATACATTTATTGAAAATGTTTCCGGAATTCTAACTGCCGAACAATTAGTTAAATGGAATAAATTCTTAGAAAATAACGCTCCTCCGGTCAGAGGCTAAACTATTCTCTATGTTTTAGATTAATCACACCCCAATTCTCAGAGTATTGAATTACGAAAGAATTGGGGTTCTTGTTTTCCCTCAGTCTAAGCCCTTCAATCGCTAAAAGCTACTAATCTCATATTTAATTTGTATATCTCAGTTAATTTTAATAATTTACATTTGGTAATGTATCAAAACAATGAAATCGTAATACTTATGCTGAAAAAATCACTAATCGTAATATTATTTATATTCGCTATAATTTCATTAGAAGCGGAATCGCTGCAAGAATTAATAAATAGAAAGAAAATTGAAGCTATCGCCAAAGTAAAGCCAATAGTGCAGAAGATGATAAATGATTCAATTGAAATTTATAAGAAGCATCCATTGTGGCATGAATACTACAAAGATGTCGAAAATTTTCATTATATTTATGAAGTTTATTTAAATTTTAATGATAAAGCTTTGTATTTTGACGACTCAACTTCTGTGAACTCCGTTATTGATACAACGAAATTTCTTCTTGAGAGTGTTTATGTTCTTGATAAAGAACATCATCAAATAGTGGAAATATATAATGATGGAGAAGAGTATGATGCACGTTATTTTTTATTTGAATATCCAATTAAACAGAGAAAATTAGAAGAATTCTATCTATATGATGAAGAACAAATTGCCCAAAAACAATTCGGTAAAGAAGTAACATTTGTAACTTTACGTTCTTGTCGCTTATCTTGTAATATTTTGTTTAACAATCGAATATATATAAATCGTAATTGGAAATCCGCTTATACAGATTTAGATGCTTATATAAAAAATGATACTAATCAATTATCCAGAAAATATAATTTTGAGAGAATTCGATACGAAGGGATTTCTAAAAAAGTTGAAGCAATTTCCCGTGCTAAGAATTTCAAACCAGAAATTAAAAGAGACTTCTCAAAATCTATTAGAAGAATTGAAAATACTTTAGATAGCTTAGATAATATTTATTTGAAACCCATTATAAATGATAAAAAAAACAACTTTTTCCGCAAAATGTTGAATGGAGAATATAATACACTCTCACTTTGTAATATATTCACGGACTTAGGCTTAACTTTTGATGAATTTATTCGAGATTCTGCCAAATTAAACTTTAAATCAAAGTATTGGTTTATAACAAAAGGAAGCCTTGTTGAATTTCAAGTAGGTGATAATATTTTGGATTCACTTAAATATGATTCAAGTAATGGTTCTGAAATTGATTATTGTATTTATTGGGACGATATGAGAATCGGAGAAGTTGA
>CAZIIZ010000332.1:0-4232 GCA_964539225.1 uncultured Hyphomicrobiales bacterium
GAATTTCGACAAAGCATTGGTATTATGGAATCAAGTGATTATGTCCGAGCAATTGCCGCAGAAGTATAAACTTCATATTTATCATAACTTAGCAATGCACTTTATTCTGCTTGGCGAATATGACAAAGCCAATTCAATGCTCACAATAGCGATTAAAGAAGTATTTGAGCATCCTGATAATAGTTATTTACGAGCAATACTATTAGCAAAGCAAGGCAATTATACTGAAGCATACGATACTTTGAGCTTTATTTACGACAGTTGGGCTTATAAAAAAACTGATACTACTCTTGGCATTGCTTTGGATAATTTATTAAATCTAAATGGTGAAATTACTTATTTAGAAGGCGATTTAGAAATGGCAATTAAATTGTTCTCTGAAGCATTGAAATTTAACAACGAAAATGCCGATGCTTGCTATGGTTCGGGATTGTGCTTCGCCGAAATGGGAGCAGATGACGAGGCACGTAATATGTTCGAATGGGCGATACAATTGAAACCACAATTCCCCGAAGCTCAGGAAGAATTATGGAAATTAAATAACAATGCTGAACAAATACCCAACGAGTAAACTCTCGCACTGACGACAAAACAATATAAATTCCTATAAAAAAGCGGTATATAATTAAATTCAACTTGATTATATACCGCTTTTTATGTAAATTGCCTATCTGAATAATAAATTTGAAAATGATTGAGGCAAATACGATGAATAGAGTATCTACCAGAAGAGTGTCTAATGCTTTTATAATTGGGCTGTTTGTTATGATTTCTTCACTGATACTGATTGGAACAATTATATGGCTCGGAGCAAATAAATTTTTCAAAGAGAACACATATTACGTTACTTATTTCGAAGGCTCTGTCGAAGGTTTAGAAACCGGTAGTGCAGTGAAATATCAGGGCGTTCCTGTAGGCTCAATTTCCAAAATAGAGGTTGCTCCCGACGGAAAATTAGTGCAAATCACTATGCAAATCGGTTCTAAAATTGATTTGAATGATAGCATCAGAGTAAAATCAGAATTCGCCGGGATAGCTGGAGGAAAATTCTTACAGTTGCATTATCCGCTCGAACCTACATTTTACGCTATGCACCCGAAATTGACATTCCAGCCCAAATACAAAGTAATTAATTCGGCTCCTTCCGGCTTCGATGAAATTGAAATTGCTGCTAAGGACGTAATGAATAATTTCCGTAAGCTTGATGTAGAAGCCGTTTCGAATGGTGCTGTCGATTTGTTTACAAGTACGTCGGAATTTATGAAGAATAAACAGCTCTACGAAATAGTGAAATCTCTAAGCGATGCCTCGTTAAGCCTATCGCATATATTAGCTAATGCAGATTCTTCCGCAGTAATTGCCAACGCAAGTGCGATAAGTACTAAACTATTAGCTACGTCGAATAAATTATACGATTTCACGGAGACTTTGAATAAAAAAGTCGATGATATAGACATTAATAAGAAATTGGATTATGCTATTATGCGATACGACTCGCTAATCACTACTATCCAACGCAATATCAATGGATTAGGATTCCAAAGCAGATCTGTGCTGCTCACTTTAAATGAATCATTAGAGCAATTCAAATCCACAAACAAAGAACTTCGAAAATCGCTAAGAGCAATTAGCGATAACCCTTCGCAGATATTCTTAAGCGAACCGCCTCAAAAGGAAAAATAGGGCTTCAGGATTTTGAAATATGTTGAGCCTGAAATGTGATTCTTGAAATTTGTCTGCTTGAAGATGATTATGAAAGAATTCTAATGAATCATAGCTAACGATTATTAAATATGAAGCCCTACTGCAATTAATTTGTATCGCAGTAGGGCTTCTCAAGTAAAAAGAATAATATATACCGTTACTAATTAAAATTAGTCTTTTAATTCCCAGTACATTTCTTTTCTAATTTTCTGAATCCATTCTAAATATAGTTTGTTCTGTTTGTAATTCGCAGCCATTACTTCAATTTGTTTATAATCGTCCGCCATATTAGCTTTATGCTCTGGAATAGATTTTTTTCTATAAATAATATGATATGAAGTTTTTGGTTCAGCACTATAAAGCATCGGTTCGCTCACTTCGCCATCTTTAAGAGCATTTATAACATCTTTAAGATTAGCCGGAGTTTGGTCGAGAGGAAATTGCCCTAAATAGCCACCGAATCCACGAGTCTCAATTTCGTCTGAAGCTATTTTTGCAATATCTTCGAATGAAACTTTAGAATTTATTTTTGATTTAATTTCAACAAGCTCGTTTTTAACTTTCTCCACATCATTTTGATTCTGTCCGAATTTCAATAATATATGTTTGGTTTTTATAGAATCTTTGTTTTTTTCTAAAGTTTGGATGATATGGAAACCAAATGGAGTCTCTATCGGATTAGAAATAGCACCTTTTTGAAGTGCAAAAGCGGCTTGTTCGAATTCTTTGAAGAATTTCCCTTTGCCAGCCCAGCCTAGCTCACCGCCAACAGTTGCAGTACCCGGATCACCACTATATTTTTTAGCAAATTCAGCAAAATCCCCACCGGCGACTATACTATCGCGAATATTTTTAGCTAAAGCGTATAGCTCATCTTTTGTTTTTTTGTCGGATACTAGGTTTTTAACTATATGGTATAATTCTACCATTTTTGGTACATTAGGCAAAGAATCAGTATATAAATTATAGAATTCTTGCACTTCACTTCTATTTACTTTGATATCTTTGAATAATTTTTCCTTCATTCTGTCGGCTAATATTTGCTTGCGAATATCCTCGCGGAAGTCGTTTTTCATCTGAATAACAGACATCCCGAATATGTCTTCAATTCTTTTTTCTGATCCATATTTGCCGACTAGCCTTTGGATTTGATAATTCCAACGTTGCTCTACTTCATCGTCCGACACGGTAACAGAATCTTCAATTGCTTTTGCTACAACTAATTTTTCGTCGATTAACATATTTAATACTTTGTTTTGCAAAATTAAATCGTCAACACGAACAGATGGGTCTTGCTGTGCCAATTGCATCAAATAGCCAATTACGTCGGATTGAGTAATTATATCATTGCCGACCACAGCACGCACTTTCTCGAGTACCTCACCGGCTTTGGGCGGCTGTGGCTGCTGCGAGTAGAGCGAAGATGCGTATCCTACCATTATTACGCTCGTACAGACTAATATCTTTAGAATTGATTTTTTCATCATAATTGCCGATTATTTGCACAAATTATTAATTTCTTTATTGTTTAGTTTTAGCTTGAATTTATTGGATAATTTATCTAACCATTCGCTCATAAGTTTCTTTTGCGTAATAGTTTGGATAATTGGAGCAATATCCTGCATTGCTTCGCTGAATGTTTTAATTTTTGGTTTGTATATTGCGTGTAATTTAACAATTGAATAGCCTTTGTCGTTTTCTTGAGGAGTAGATATTTCTCCTACTTGCATTCCTGTTTTCTCTACGACTTCGCCTATTTTGTGCTTTTTAGGGTCGATTTTATACATTTTACCTAAGACTTCTCTGTATCCGGATCTTTGAGTATATTTGGCGACACAAGTATCAAAATCCAATTTCTCGTTAATAATTCTGTGGTACAATTCCTCAGCTTCTTTTTTGTTCGCAATTAGTATTTCTTGCAAATCGTAAGTCTGCGGTGTCATATAATTGCTTTTATTCTTCTCATAATATTCAAGAGCTAAGGTGGAATCGAACTTCATTTTATTCCACACTTCTAATGCTTCCACTTTGAACAACAAAGTACCGTCGCGGAACTCTTTGATTAAGTCTTTAAATTCCGGATTAGTCTTCTCTAAATCAGCTGTTGCTTTATTAACGACGATTGGGTCTGTAAATATCTTGATTGCTCTGTGGAATCCTTCAGGGTTAGTTGGCAATCCTCGCATTTCGCCGGGCTTATTCATTTCATCAATTAATTGCTCTATTCTATAGTTTTTCTTGTCGATAGTAAATAGATTTTGACTTAGCAAATCCTTGTCAATATTTTTAGTCCAATTTGAGTCTAAGTTGGTCTTGTTCGTATCATCAATAGCAGCGATGAACTTATTAAAAGTAGGCTCATAGATTTTAAATCCATTAGCTAATTTCAAATTCTCAATGTATTCACGCTTGTCTTCTTCGAAATAAATTCTGCGATACATTGGCTTGAGTTCTTCTATTTCTTTATCTATATTTACAGCTTTTGATGAATCTCTGCGGATAATATGATAGCCATAATTTGTTTTAAC
>CAZIIZ010000333.1:0-4231 GCA_964539225.1 uncultured Hyphomicrobiales bacterium
TCGCTCATCATAATTCTAAAGGCATTGGCTATACGAGTCGGATTAGCTCCGCCGCCTACATCCAAAAAGTTCGCCGGAAAACCGCCAGAAAGTTGAATCATATCCATAGTAGCCATCGCTAATCCGGCTCCATTGACCATACAGCCGACATTTCCATCTAATTTGATATAATTCAAATCATATTTAGATGCTTCTACTTCGAGCGGCGATTCTTCGCTGATATCACGCATTTCTAAGTATTCAGGGTGGCGGAAGATTGCGTTGTCGTCGAAATTTATTTTTGCGTCGAGGGCTATTATTCTATCATCTTCTGTTTGTACGAGTGGATTAATTTCCAACAAACTACAATCCAAATCCTGATAAGCACGAGCTAAATTCTTGATAAACACAACGAACTCTTTGAAAGCATTGCCTTCTAATTTTAGAGCGAAAGCTAATCGGCGAGCTTGGAAATCAGCAAGTCCGAATCCGGGTTCGATTGCTTCTTTGATAATTAATTCGGGGGTATTTTCTGCTACTTTTTCAATTTCTACTCCGCCTTCGGTGCTAACCATAATTGTATTTCGTCCGATTTTGCGGTCTAATACTATTCCGGCATAGAATTCCTTCTTGATATTGCAGCCTTCTTCGATAAGTATTCTGTTTACGATTGTGCCGGTTTCGCCGGTTTGTATAGTTACTAATTTATTGCCGAGCATCGCATCGGCATATTGATATGCTTGGTCGGCGATATTCTCGCCGTGTAGTACATTTACACCTTTTACGGTTTTGCCGAATAATACTTTCTCGTCGCCAGTGGCTGCATCGTAAATTGTGCCTTTGCCTCTGCCTCCGGCGTGGACTTGAGCTTTAATCACAATGACATTAATACCTTTGCTCGCAAAGTCTTCGTGAGCAAATCTGCCGGCATCACTAGAATTAAATGCCACTTTATTAAATAATACCGGGACATCGAAACGTTTCAACAGCTCCTTGGCTTGGTATTCGTGAATCTTCATATCTCGCCTTCAAATTTGTATGTAGTAGAATTTCAATTCAATTATTTAACGAAACAATTAGATAAATATTGCTATTGGGGCATAGTATCCATTTGCTTGATTCAATTTGAAGATTGTCTGAACCATTGATGAAGATGATTGAATTGATGAAGATGATTAAGAGGAAAATATTCATAAAATCATATTAACCACACTTATCAGATAAATCAGCGGTTCAGACTATGCCTTAGATGTTCAACATCGCTGAATCGGAATAAGGATTTCCTAAATCCGTTCGAATCCCTATCAAGATAGAATACCATTAATCATTTTTATTGTTTGGCGACAAACCTACTATAAAATCAGAAATAGTATCGGGAGCTATTCTCATTTAAATAATTGCCATAAATTTCGTAAACAGTAAATCTGATATTTATTTAAAATAGACACAGTATAAATTAAGAATAATTTGAACGTTTTGCAAACTCAGTTGTATTATATTCTGAATTATGTTTAAATTATTTTGGAATTATATTATGAAAAAGTTTGCAGTTCTATTTTTCTGGATTTACATAGCAAGTTCGATTTATGCTAACGCAGCTACTCCACAAAAAGTTTATTCAATTGCCAAAGAAAATCGCAATGCCGAATGGTATCAAGAGCAAATTGATGCTTGGAAAAAAGTATTGGATAAAAACAAAAACAATCCCGAGGCTTGGCAATATTACTTCACAGCGACTAGAATGTTATCCAGTTGTATCCCAGCAACAACGAATGAAGAAATTGAGAATAGCTTCAAACGTACCGAAAACATACTAAAAGATATGAAAAAGGCAGTACCTAATTCATTTGAATATAATTATTGTAAGGCGTGGGATTTAGTCGGGACTGAAAAAGCAGAAACCGAGGGTTTTGAAGCACTGAGTAAAGCAGCAGAAATTGATCCAAACAGAGCAGAGTTGTATAGTTTTTTCGTAATTCACTACGAAAAAAAACAGGATATAGATAATCGTAAAAAATATAATGAAAAATGGTATAGCAGTAATACTGTGTCGCCAATTCTGAAATATTTCGCTTACAATATGCTTGAATCCGTCGAAGATAATGCAATTATTATAACTTCCGGCGATAATGATAGCTATCCGCTTTGGATGCTTCAAGATGCCGAAAACATAAAGCCTGGTGTTGCTGTTATCAATTACAACTTAATGATGATTCAAAGTTATAGAGAGAAAATATTTAAATCACTTAATATGCCTGCATTAGAATTGACAGAAGATGATTACGCTCCGAGCGAAAGTATTTTCAAAATGCCTGCTATTCAGAAAGTATTACAACATCTTATGAAAAAATCTGGTCGTCCTGTATATTTCTCAAATACTGATTATCCTGATTTGTATTCAGACTATAACGACAAGCTCTATCTAACCGGATTAGCGTTCAAATATAGCGAAGAAAATATTGATAATATCGCAATTCTACGTAATAATTTTGAGAATGTATTTCAATTGGATTATTTGAAACGTTATCTGCACTATGAACCATTTTATTCTGCTTCGTACTTTACTAATATGACATACATTCCGGCATTAATTAAATTATATCAGCACTACAAAGCATGCAACGACAATCACAATATGCTGAAAATTAGGAAAATAGCAGAGAATATTTTCGCAATATCTAAGAAAATTGACGAAGCAGGATTTGATAAAGACTTAATGAAAAATTTTGAATAGCATAAAAATAGTATTAGCAAGCTCTTGATATAATTATTAGTCAAGAGCTTGCGAAGTCAATTACAAACTAATATATTTACTTAAACGTTTAAAATAAACTAACTATACTAAAGAATAATGCTATTTAAAAGAAAAATGAATACTAATTCTACTGATGAAGAATTGATGCAGATGGTTCGGAAAAATAATCGAGAAGCTTTCTCGATGCTCTACGACCGCTATAGCGATAAACTATTAAAATTCTTCTACTATAGATTGAATTGCGATGCGGATTTAGCAAATGATTTTTTGCAAGATCTGTTCTTGAAAATCGTAGGAAAGCCTCAATTATTCGATTTGAGCAAAAGCTTTTCTGCTTGGATATATTCTATAGCAATTAATATGATAAGAAATGAATATAACAAGCAATCCGTTCGGAGCAATCTAATGAATTTGTATTTGCGAGATTCCGAATCGTCAATTACAATCAATAGCGAAACAGAAGACTTTTTGCAAAATTTAGAAGCCGAATTAGAGCTAATGAAGCCAATAGATAAAGAAATTTTCAAATTGCGATATTCAGACGAATTAAGCATCAGAGAAATTGCAGAAATCGTTAATATAGCCGAAGGCACAGTAAAATCCAAAATATTCTATACTCAGAAGAAATTATCAGAAAAATTATACATGTTCGACCCTAAATATTAAGTGAATGCAATGAAAAATAAAATGGAATTCGATAAATTAGAAAATCTACTGCTTACGAAAGCATATTCAGAGCTTAGTAATTTAGAAAAAGAAGCAGTCCAGGAAGTAATGAGCGAAAGCGAATACTCGGCTCAGAGAATTCTGCTACTCGAAGTGGCGAACGTATATAGAGCGAATAAAAATATCCCTCTCAATCCAAAGAATAAGCAATTATTACTCAACCAAATGTTGCCGGAATCCAAATCTAAAATATATACTTTAGCTAATTTCAATATTCCAGCTTATCAAGTGGCAGCAGTTTTAGCAATATTCACAATCTCTTTATTTATGGATAAAAGTAAAATAATTTATCGAGACAAATATGTAAAAATTACCCAGCGAGACACAATCGTTGTAACCCAAAGTGTGCCGAAATATACTGATAGGCAAAAGATTGTTTATAAGTATAAAAACAACGAAGAAATGAAAAACATTTTCTTAGTCGAGGATGATAGCATAAATAGTACTTTATATTGCAATGCAGAATTATCGCAGTATAATTCAATTTTGATGCTATCTAATATCGAGACTTCTAAAAATAGTAAAAAGGGATTTAGCAATAGCGACGATACCATATATAAATATCTGTCCAATTTGCCGAGATTTTAATTAGCCGATTCAAAAAAATATCATTTGTATAATACCCCAAATAGCCGTAAATCGCATCTGTGGCTATTTTCTTGTTTGGTGATTCAGCGATTTAACTAATCCATTATTGGAACTATTCCTATTATTGGGGTTTTATAGCTTTCAACTTCTTATTTACCTGTTCGATGCTGGCAATGAATTGCT
>CAZIIZ010000334.1:0-4230 GCA_964539225.1 uncultured Hyphomicrobiales bacterium
TTTTACTTCGCATAGACTTTTTATCCCATCATACTTTCTAAATGCTTATCAATTAATTCAATAAAATACTTAAATGATGCGATTTTCATAAACAGCACAATATCTCCTGTAATATGATATTCTTCAATATTAAATAGTGTTTTGCCTAATAATATAACATCATCAGAATATTTATATATTTTTGAGTAAAAATCGCTTTCGTAATTCTCATAATAATCCGGCACAAAAAATTCAAATTCGTGTTGCAAGAAATTACTGAATTCTGCTAAAACCGCATTTAATACTATATTACCAATTTCTACTAAAGCACCAGAATTAATCTCGTTAATATCCTCGGCACCTAACACCTAACACCTGACGACTAAAAATACTGATGAGCTTATCGGCACTTTCTTGCGAAAATACTAATTGGGATACTCCGGTGAAGCCGTTTTGAAATTCCAAATTTACTGCCGTTAATTTTTTGGAGCCTAATTCTTCTAACTGCTCTAATAAGGAATCAGCTCTAATAATAATCACTTCCGGTACATTTAATTCTATTTCAGTATTTAAAATATGACTGAGAATATTTGTACTTTCATTCACTCCGACGTTCATCAGTTCTCTTATCGTATCCAATTGCAATTCGGACAATTCTATTTTCATATATTGTCTCCAATTTCATTGCCGAACACCAGTTCAATTAAAGAAGTTAATTCTCGTTTATCGGGATGTTTTTTAATCATACCAATTATATTTAATTCTTTGAATTTAATTTTAGTAGCATCTTGTTGATTCGCAGATATAATTATCACGGGAGTGTTATCTCCTTTGCTTCTAATTATCTTCAAAGCAATCATTCCATTCATTTCTGGCATCAAATAATCAATTATCATCAAATCTGGCTTAAATGATTCCATCTTATTTATAGCTTCAATTCCATTTACACCTTCTTCGATAATATAATTACTTTCAAGAAGCATTTTTTTGACTCCTAATCTTGCAATTGCCGAATCATCGATTATCAAAATTTTTTTTTGTTTGCTTGCATTTTCCATATTTTTTATCATTTTTATTATTAATCAATTCATTCTATATTTTTGGGTAACGATACAAAGAAAGTGGAGCCTTTGCCCTCGGCACTTTCCGCCCATATTTTCCCACCATGTTTATCGACATATTCTTTACATAGCAATAGCCCTAAACCTGTAGATGATTCCCCATCTGTACCGAGACGTGAAACTTTCTCATCTATTTTGAATAATTTATTTATTACTGATGCAGGCATCCCTATCCCTGAATCTTTGATATATATAGTCAAATCCTCAACTCCATCAATTGTACCAATATTGATATATCCGCCATTTGGAGTAAATTTCAAGGCATTAGAGAGTAAATTGCGTATTACTCCATTAAGTAAATTCATGTCGGCATTAAGCATTAGATTTTCTGGAACTGAATTTTCAATTTCAACTCCTTTAATATCGGCTCGCAGCTTGATTAAGCTTATATTTGTTTTTATTACAAAGGTAATTGAAATATATTCAGGAGCGAAAGCGATAGAATTCCGCTTCATTCGAGACCATTCCAATAAATTTTCTAACAACAAATATAGTGTTTTTGCTGAATCCTGCATTCTTTCCGATATTTCCTGAATTTCATTCAGCGATAAATCTTGTATTTCCTCAGCCATGATTTTAGTAAATCCGAGGAAACCGGAAAATGGACTTCTCAAATCGTGAGCAATAATTGAGAAGAACTTATCTTTTTCTTTAAGAGAATCTATCAAGCGTAATTTAGTTGTCTCTAATTCTTCTACCAAAATATTTTTTTGTGCCAAATTTACTTCAGTTTGCTCTTTTGCTATTGTAACTTCCTGAAGCAAAATATTCACTTCTTCGTTGGACTTTTCCTTTTCGACTACTCGCCAAACAGCATCCATCAACAAAGTTAATTGCAGTTTATCGGTCTCATTATAATTAGATTTTTTATTCGCCACCCCAACTACTGCCACTATCTCTCCATTACTGTAAATCGGCACAGTAAGGAATTTCTCTAAGTGAGCATGACCTTCGGGATAACCTTTCTTAAATGGATTATCCTCTTCAAAATTATTAATTATTATAGTTTTCCGTTGACGAACGGCTTCGCCCCAGAGTCCCGTCTGATTTAATTTATAATGTCGATGTTTTTCGGCAATTGTGCATTCGTTCATTACGCCTTTGGACCAAGAATTTAAAGTAAAAAGTTGTGTAGATTCATTATAAAAATATATATATCCAATTTTACTTTTTGTCAATTTTATTGCTTCTTCTAATGCGAAATCCAACAAATCATTTATTGAACCGACAGAGTGTTGAAGAATATTCACTAAGCTCTGCATTCTGATAAGATTAAACTCTAATTCTTCGGCAGCTTGTTTGCGGGCAGTAATATTCTCTTTAATTCCAACAAAATGGGAAATTTGCCCAAATTCATTAATTATTGGAGAAATACTAACCATTTCCCAAAATAATTCTCCAGCTTTATTGCGATTAACTAATTCCCCGGTCCATGATTTACCAGAACTAATAGTATCCCATAAGTCTATATACACAGAATCAGGCAACTCCCCTGATTTCAGGATTCTTGGATTTTTACCAATTAGTTCTTCCTTGCTATATCCGGTGGTCTGGCAGAATTTAGGATTTATATATTCGATATTTCCTAATTTATCGGTAATTACGATAGACACGGGGCTTTGCTCTACGCTCTGATTTAATATTAATATCTGCTCGTTATATTCTTTTACTGTGCTTATATCCTCGAATACGGCATAAACCAACTGAGGTACAGTAGGATTATTATCACTGAAAATCGGAATTGAATCGATCTTTATCCATTTGTATTTATTATGTATCGGTTCATAAATAGCCATTAATACATTTTTTTGCATCTCTCCGGTTTTCAATGTAATCATAGCCGGATGTTCATCGGCTGGGAATTCCGAACCATCATCTTTCAATGCTTTCCATCTTGAGTCGAGTGGAGTTCTTCCCATTAATTGATCGTGCGTCAACCCTAATATTTCTCCGGCAGCCGGATTAGCATCCATTATTTGCCCGGTTTGATTGTGGCATACTATTCCGAATTTGATTGATTCAAACAGCAAGCTATATTTGCCCTCGGTTTCCACAAATTTGGAAATATCTTTTATCGAAGTCAACACAAACTTTTCGTCATTATAAGCCACTACCGCAAGACTCACTAAACAAGTACGTTCAAACCCGTCTTTCGACAATATTCTCATCGTAAAGTCATCGACCTTACCTTTGCGTATTAATTCAGTAAAATAGGATACACGGAAATCCGGCGAAGCATTCTGGATAAATTGATAAGCTTTTTGCCCTATGACTTCATCTCGCGAATAATTGAACAACCTCAATGCAGCACTATTAACATCAAGAAATTCACCAGTATCAAAATTGCTTATTAGAATAGGAATAGTATTCAATTCAAAAGTTTTATCATACTTAGTATGAGCTTTCAGTATTTCCATTCTATCCTGCAACACGATTAAATAGCAGAACTCTGATTGAAAATTAATTTCACTAATTCTGAGTTCGCAATCACGCACTACTCCGTATATATCGATTAGTTTGACCGAACCGATATTATTCTGTTCTTTTAGAGCTGCTTTAGTAATATCCGTAAATAACTCTTGGGATAAACGAGAGTCGGATTTGATATAAAAGGGAATATATATAATATCTTTACCAAATGTTTTCGAAGCAAGTGTATTTTGCGATACTACCCTGCCGCTTTGCCTAACAATAAATCCGTAATTAGGCATCATTTGAAAAAGAATTTCAAAATTTTCTATGTCATTCATCATTTTCTTGTACCATAGTATTTATTGAACACTATTTTATAATCATTAAAAATACAAATATTTTTTAAAATAATCTATATTTTATTATTAAAAACACTACAAATTTTCAAAAATAACTGAAGTTTTTTAATAATAAGAAGGGACGAGCGACTAAGAATATTACATAACTATAATATTTCTCATTATTTAAGCGAATTTGGCTGAGTATAGCCTCAATATTTAAGACCGTTTCGATACTAGTAAATATTAAATAGACATTCCGGGGCTGTCCCATAAGTTTTTGATTTGGTAAAAATCGTCATGCTGAACGAAGTGAAGCATCCAAAGCTATCGGGTATCTCCAAGTTCTTGGATTCTTCACTTCGTTCAGAATGACGAAA
>CAZIIZ010000335.1:0-4222 GCA_964539225.1 uncultured Hyphomicrobiales bacterium
AGGCAAATAGCTATTGAGCATATTTATTCTTTAGGGTGGAATTCAGTTAATATAAAGATTATAGAATTGTATGGTAATTTACTCCAACGAGGACACGAGTATGAACAAAGTAGAATTGATTATACTTTGGAATTTTGGTCAAACTTTTTTATAGATAAGAAATTGCCGGTATTTATTATTGAGGATTTCACAGAAAGCGAAAACAAAGAGTTCGTAATAAAAGACAATTTATGTGTAAGTGAATGGGATATGGATTTATTGTCGGCTATCTATGATACTGACACTTTACTTGATTATGGATTCGCTTCCTGGGAACTTGGAATTGATATTAATACTACGATGGAACTTATTCCGCATAATATTAGCGATGCAATTAATAAAGATTTTTTTCAAATCACATTTACATTTCCTGCGGAACATAAAGAAAAATTCGACAGCATAGATAAAAAGGTATTGCAAAACTTATTATTGGAGTTCGCAAATGGCGACAATAGCAGTAAGTAATGTTTTTATTTGTGATTTACCCGTTAGAATGGATAATTATGACGGCTGTTCTCACGGCTGTAGTTACTGTTTTGTAAGGCTGAAACGAGATATTAGTCAAGTAAAAGGGACTGATATTTCACAACAACTACAATCATTTATCCAAGGTAAGAGAGTACAAGAACTGAAAATGTTTGATTATGATATTCCATTGCATTGGGGTGGACTTTCCGATCCGTTTCAACCATTGGAACGCAAGTTAAGACTATCAGAAAAATTACTAAAAATATTCGCAGAAACACAATATCCATTTGTTATCTCAACAAAAGGAATAGTGGTATTTGACTATATAGAATTACTAAAAAAATGTAATTGCGTAATTCAGTTTTCCGCTGTTTGCAAACGTTATGACCAATACGAACCTGAAGCAATGCCTTTTGAAAAACGATTAGAAGCAATGAAACTCTTGTCTCCTTACAAGCGAGTTGTGGCACGAATGCAGCCTTATCAACCGTTCGTATTAAAGGATACATTAGGGAGCATTGAGCAGTTCGCAGATGCAGGTATTTACGGAATTGCTTTTGAAGCTATGAAATATAAAAAGAAAACACCTAATACTCTTCCAATTGGCGGTGATTATCTATTCCCGATTAATATACTAAAAGAACACTTCTTTAAGTTAAAAGATAAAGCAAATAGCTTGGGATTAAAGTTCTTCGGTGCAGAAAACAGACTCAGACAATTTGGCGATAGTCTTTGTTGCTGTGGTGTCGAAGGAATGGGTTGGCAGTATCATAAAGCGAATCTTAATCATCACTTATTTGACCCTGAAGGTGTTACATTGACTGATGGGTGCATACATAATACCAAATCCTCAACATGTCGCCAAGACACAAAAAGCGGTATGTTTGTCAAGAACAACTCTTTCACTTCCATTCTCGAATTAGCTAAACAGGATAAAGGTTTAGTTGAACAATTATTACCAATTAAATAAAAGAACGCCATGTACACTAAAGAACAAATCACACAAACAGCAAGTAGTTTTAACGCAGTAGCCGAATCTTTAGGATTGTTACCTATTGCCGTTGTTAATCCTAAAGACTGTATAGGACAAGAGAAAAATGCTAGATATTTTAAACCGGAAATCTTCAAGCAATTAGTATCTAATATCAAAAAATACGGACATCTTGAAACTGTGCCGTTGGTTTATGAAGAAAGTGAGAAGTATAGAATTATTAGCGGACATCATAGAGTAGAAGCTGCGGTGGAAGCTGGTCTTGAATGGATTTTAGTCTTTGTCGATTCTCCGGAAAGCCGTGATGTAATAGTTGCCAAACAACTTGCTCATAATTCAATCGAAGGTAAAGATGATCCAATTATTTTAGCTGAATTATTCAATTCAATTGAGGATATTAACCTCAAATTAGAAACTGGATTAGAGAGCGAAATAGGGAATATTGACTACTCCGCCATAAATATCAATATGATGAGCAGTAAAGATATTGTACTTTTCTTTCTGCCTGATGACTATGAATTAGTGGAGAAAAAACTTGACGAAATTACAGCTTTATCTTCTATGAAACCGAATTCGGAAGTATTACTTGCACCATTAGCGGTATATGATAAATTTATCGAACTACTTATGAAAACTAAGAAATGCAAAAATATTAAGAATAACGCTATTGCATTTAGCACTATGATAGACTTCATCTTGAATAATAAGAAACAATACTTAGGAGACGAATAATGTTTTTTGGCTCAACTCCAAAAGTAATTGGTAATTACTTCCATGATGAAATGAAAAGAATTCAGCCTAAGCGAGTTTTCTCACCTTTTGCTGGTGCATTTGCAATTGAACAAATTGTGTCGTTGGCATCTCCAAATACGAAGTTATTATCTACAGACGTTACTCTGTTTTCTGCTGCAATTGGTTATCACCTTAGTAATAAAGAAACGACCATTTCATTTACAGATGAATTGCTTGAACTTGTACCGTTCTTAAGAGACAAATATAGTACTGAGGATGTTGCTGCAGCTGTACTGATATTCTCGGACTTAGCTCCTCATATAGTAAAAGCAGAAAAAACAGAATACTATAAAAAATTAGTAAAAAGTATTATATCAAATTTCGAGACTCATTTTGAGAAAGCAAAACAAAAGCTACAAAAAATAAAATCAAGCATTAATAATCTTGAATTTTACGCTATGGATGCTGTTGAACTGCTCAAACAAGTTGAAGCCGGAGACGTTGTTTACTTTGACCCTCCGTACTTTCAAGGTGATTACGAAAAAATGTTTAAGTATTTACCAAAGTATTTTAGCTATAAAGAACCACCTTATACCTGCATTGATAGAAAAATGATTCAAGAATATTTAGCAGAATTCAACGACAAGGGGGTTACTGCATATTATCGCTGCTTTAATACTAACGATGATTTGCCTGAAGGTTATAAACTATCAATGGCATTTCAACATAAATACCACGCATACCATTGTATTTATACAAATGCTCAATCGACTATGTTTATTAAGCGATTTGAAGCATTAAAAGAGCGTATCCCTAAATTTAAGATAGCCGGTGAAAACTTTTCTATCTCAAATCAAAGTAAAATAGAAATTGTTAGGATTGGAAATGATATAGCCAATCATTATCGTATGCTTTGGGTTAAAAAAGCCGAAATGAAACAACCGAATTACTCATTCCTAATATTAGCTGATAGAAATATTATTGGGGTTATCTGTATAAATTCCGGATTAGCCTATGGTATCGACAAAGCTATGATAATAAGTGATCCAGCTTCACCAATGACAAAATATAAAAGACTTTCCAAACTGATTCTGAACATCCTTTTGACAAAAGAATTTTTATACTTTGTAAACGAATTAACCTTGTGGCCTCATATAGGTTTTACAACAATCGCATACACAAACAATCCGGTATCCATGAAGTACCGTAGCCTCTTTGAATTAATCAAACGTGAAGACCTCAAAGAAGGGAACTACAAATACAAACTTACATATCATTCTAAAAAACAATTTGAAAATATTCAAACCGCTTTAGATGAATGGATTAAGAAATATGCTAATTAAAACAAGCTATTGGTCTCAATTCCGAATTCGCATATCTGTATTCCGGTATGAGTCTCTAACCACTTTGCGACTAAATGCCTATGGCAAAATTCGCTCGGTTTTTCAAAGCATAACAAAGCGAATGGAGTATTATTTGCCATTTGTTTCAAGTTTTCTAAAACTTGCTGCGGATTCAACTTGCTTAATAATTCGCTGTATAGACGTGGATAATCCTCAATATCTGAATTTATTATTTCCCAAGTCGGTGCTAAAGCCATATATCTTTTTACCTGAACATACTTTGGGACAGACCTTGAAATTCCTATCGGAACAATTTTGCCGAGTTTCTTCATATTGCCATAATAAGACGTGTAATACATACTTTAACCTTTTGAATAAATGTAAAAAAATATTTGTAAATATACTATTTTTCAACGAGTTAGCCAAATGAAAAATGAGAGTAATGAAAAAAAGACCACGAAGCGAAAGCCGACAACAAAGGCTGATGAGACGAAGAGACAAAAGCCCGGAGTAAAATCGAAATTTACTGTAAAACAAGTTGCTGAAGCAATCAGAAAAACGAATGGTTTGCTGACTTATACAGCAAGAGAATTAGGGTGTCATTATCATACTGTTCGTAATTACATTAACAAACACGCTGAGTTACAAC
>CAZIIZ010000336.1:0-4213 GCA_964539225.1 uncultured Hyphomicrobiales bacterium
TCTTGAGTATTGATCCGCTTTGGGAGAAGTATTTGGCGTGGAGTCCGTATCATTAATTCTGAAACGAAGCAAGAAGAAAAAAAGCAAACTAAATCAATTTCAGCACAAGTTAAAAGTAGCTTGTTGAAAATTTTACCACAACATTAATTTGGAAAAATGTATGCAAATAATTGATTTTAAGAAACCTGATAATTATTATTTTAGAATACTTATGGATGCTCTTTTAGGCGAATGTATTATTATTACAATAATTATTTTACTAATTACCCATCCTATCGGTAATATTGACTTTGTTGTAATCGCATTTACCGTTGTAGGTATATTGGGTTGGATTTTAATTGCTAAAAGAAATGAATACTACATAACAAGTATATGCTATTCTAAAGGCATATTTGAAATAGGGTATTTTAGATTTAATAGTTACAAACAGATAATTATCAAAGCTCAAGATATTGGCATTGATTATGGTATTGTTGCATCAAAAACTCTTCCTGATGATTTTAAATTGATTATTCGATATGATGATAGCAAAATTATTCAATATCCTAGAACTTCCATAGCCAAAAATAAGTGGACAAGCGAATTAGTTATGGATGTATATAAACAGCTTACTTCCTTAAAACAATATGGCGAAATTAAGGAATAATACTAGTTTAATCTTACCAGCCCCACACTTCTAAAATGAAATAGATTAGCTACTCTGACACCTAAGAACGATTTATTCGCTACGCAAAGAATGAAATAATAATAAATTATGAGATAAATATTCAAAATATTGGCTTCAATCCCAATGAATATTAAAATCTTTCGTCTGATTTTTTTTAATTATCATTATTAAGAGAAGATTATGCCCGAAAGAATATTTTCCAATATAGAGAATGCCAGCCAAGAATTAAGCTTAATGCTAAATTTTATAAAGAAAACTGATCCTTATCAGTATTCAGTAATAGCTCGTAAGATGGTCAATTATTTATTTACAAAAGGTATCGATGACGGAAAAGATTTATTTGTAAAGTTGGGAGCAGCCGGCAATGAAGCGTCGATATTGGCTGAAATAAATATGCCATCTCAAAAACAAATGCTCGAAAATTCATACAATTTCGGCGAAATTATATTTGAGATAGCCTCCAGACATTTGAAAGTTACCGAATTATTCCTTTTGATTCAAAAATGGCTTGAAGAAGAGAAGTTAAGTAATCTATTAAAGGTTTTAGCCAATCAAAACACACGCATAGCCGATATTTCCTCGGCAATTCACCGCTATCATTTCTCTGCATCGGGTTTTGATATGAGCAAATCAGCAACCGGACGTGGCATTTTAGTGTCATTGATTCGTCGCTTCTTGAACGACCAATTAGAATATTTGAACATCGCAAAGAATTATTTCGAGTTCAATGATTTTTACAAGTTATTGGGTAGAACGATTTATCATCCAGAGAGCCACGGCAAATTAGGCGGTAAGTCCGCCGGAGCAATTCTGGCTATGAAAGTAATTGAAAAGAATATTGAGAATAAGGAACTGTTCAATAACGTAAAATTTCCCAAAACTTGGTATATCGCTTCGGACGGCACAGTTAATTTTCTATATTATAATAATTTAGAAGATGTAATTGAGCAAAAATATAAGGATATGGAAGACGTTCGCAAGGAGTATCATCACATAGTTCAAGTGTTTAAGAATTCTCAATTCTCTCCCGATATTGTCAATGGATTGTCAAGAGCTTTAGATGATTTTGGCGACAATCCAATCATTGTCCGAAGCTCCAGTTTACTAGAGGATCGTTTGGGTTCAGCATTCGCCGGAAAGTACAAAAGTCTATTTTTAGCGAATCAAGGGACAAAGCAGCAAAAATTGGAAGCTCTTTTGGATGCTGTTGCAGAGGTTTACGCTTCTACTTTTAGTCCTGATCCGATTGGATACAGAATTGAAAGAGGTTTGCTCGACTTCAACGAAGAAATGGGAATAATGATTCAAGAGGTTGTAGGCAAAAAAGTCGGGAAGTATTACTTTCCTGCTTTCGCCGGAGTCGCATTTAGTTATAATGAGTTCCGATGGTCTCCGAGAATTAAGCGAGAAGACGGTTTACTTCGTATTGTGCCGGGCTTAGGCACTCGTGCAGTAGATAGATTAGGCAATGATTATCCATTGTTGATTTCGCCGTCTAATCCTGAGCTTAAGGTGAATTCTACTTTTCACGAAGCTTTGATGTATTCGCCTAAATATATGGATGTGATAAATTTAGAATCAAATAAATTCGAGACTCATAGTGCGGAAGAATTATTAAAATATTGCGGCGGTCAATTCCCGATGTTAAATGAAATCTTTTCTATTGTTCGAGAGAATCGTTTAGAGAAACCGGTAGGGTTGGGCATAGATACCAAACATGATGAAGTGTTGGTAACATTTGATAATTTAATATCACGCACGAATTACATTAAAAAATTGCATAAAATGATAAAGATACTGAAGGAAAATTACGACACACCTGTGGATTTAGAATTTGCTTGCGACGGCGATAATTTGTACATATTGCAATGTCGTCCGCAAAGTGCTAATGATGATTTTGCGACTTCGGCTTTAATACCGACAGATATTCGCGATGACAAAAAAGTCTTTAGTGCTTCCAAATTCGTATCAAACGGGAAAGTGCCGGATATTAATTATATAGTCTATATAGATCCAATTAAATATTCCAGTATCCAGACATTGGAAGACATGAAATTAGTTGGACGGGCAGTTGGGAAATTGAACGAAATATTGCCGAAACAGAATTTTATACTAATGGGTCCCGGCAGATGGGGAAGTCGAGGCGATATTAAGCTTGGAGTTGCGGTTACATATTCCGATATTAAAAATACAGCCGTTCTTATTGAAATCGCAAAAACAAAAGGCGAGTATAAACCGGATTTATCCTTTGGCACTCACTTCTTTCAAGATTTAGTGGAGAGCGGTATCAAGTATCTACCGCTTTATCCAGAGGAAAAACGCAATGTATTCAATAGTGATTTCTTGGATAATTCGACCAACATATTTGCTCGCTTAGTGCCGGAATATGCTCATTTAGAAAATATTATACAAGTTATTAACGTCCCAGAATCTGCTAATGGCGATATCCTTAGAATTTTAATGAACGCCGATTTAGAGCATGCTTTAGCTTTCTTAACTCCGCCTTTTACTCCAGAAACATATTATTCAGAACCGGGCGGACCTAAGGAGCTGACTAACGAAGAACCTTGGCATATTCGATTAAGAGTAGCTGAAATGATTGCACGCCAATTCGACTTAAAGCGTTTTTCGGTTACGGGCTTGTATGTAATCGGTACAACCTGTTCTAAGACTTCCACTCCGAATTCAGATTTGGATTTATTAGTAATATTTGATGGCGATGATAAGCTGAAACGAGAATTGCTGGCTTGGTTCGAGGGCTGGGGTTTAAGCTTGAGCGAACAAATGTTCAAACGAACCGGCTACCGGATACACAATTTTATCGATGTTACATTAATATCGCCGGACGAAGTCTCTGCCAATAATTATTATAGGAAGTTATTAGTATCGGGTTCAAATGAGTCAATTAAGCTAAAATAATCCCTAAAATAGCACTAAGCTCAACGACATAATTTGATTAAGTCGTTGAGCTTAGTTGTTTCGATAATCAATATAAAATGTTTATTCTCGGCTTTTAATTTTTAGCATATATCGCATTAATTGCAGAATTTGCACTTCAGACCATTTGACATTCATATTCGTAATCCAAGTAATTACTGTTTTTGTTTTCGGTTCGAAGGCAATTGCCGACGAAGCACCGTATGTAGTGCCAAGCTGCCAATATACATTGTGCTTTTTATCAAGCTGAGTCATTCGTAATCCTAAGCACCAGTTCGAGGGAACTTTATCTTTTAGATAAGTTGGGGACAGATAAATATTAAGCATTGAATCGCTTAAAATATGCCCTGATAATAATTCAGAACAATATTTAGCTAAATCACTACTAGTAGAAAGGTATCCGCCGGTGGGCATTTTATACGTTAAATCGCATGGCGGACATTCACGAATTATATGTTGGCTATCCATCATATAAAATTCGGTTCTATTTTTGATCGGAATATCCAATCTGTCAGGCATTGTTTGTTGCAATTTTATTGGTGCGATTAGCTTCATATAAACATAATCCTGATATCTAATTTTAGACACTTTCTCGATAATTGCTCCCAG
>CAZIIZ010000337.1:0-4210 GCA_964539225.1 uncultured Hyphomicrobiales bacterium
GGTATTACAATACTTCCGGCTTTGGATTTAATGACGACACTTTAGCTACGATTGATATTTCTACAAACGAAATTGTCTTAAAATCATTCAAAAATTTATCTGAAATTAGACGTATTAATACCAATATGCAATTCAATACTCAACCTTTAGTAGTTAAGGATGTTAAGCTGAAAAAGGTCTTCTTAATCGATAATTCCCCTGATAAAGGCATTGCCCTATACAGTATAAATCAGGATTACAAAATTACGAAAATTAGCACAATTGATTCTGTGTATCAGCCTAGTTATTTTGCTGGGCAAAGTCTTAAAACAAGTAAGAATAATATTTTTGAATTTATTGAATCCGATGCTGTAATTACTTTAAATTATAATACGGGAGTTTTGTGTACAAATTCGCTACCAAATTTGAAAATTAAACAAGTAGTTCACATATCTAATTCCCAAATTGCCCTAATATGCCTTGATTCCAATTCAGTAATTAATGTTTGTTTAGCTGATTCAAACTATGTCGTAAAAGAAAAAATTGAATTACCAAACAGAATCGGTAATGTGTTGTTTGCAGAAAAGAACATTCATAATCAATTGGACTTTGCAGCAAGAACTCCAACCGGAATTTTATATTTCTGTACTGTTAAAATCTCAAACGATACTATTCCAGATCCTGATTCGATACCCATAATAATTGACACAATCAAAACGGATACCCTTAAAACAGATATTTCAAATACAATGACAATATTTCCGAATCCTGCAACCAATACTTTGACAGTAGTCTATCCAATAAATGGCAACACTTCAATTACGCTATCGGACGAGAAAGGCAAAACTATTAAAGCGAGAATAATTTCAAAGAACGACCTCGATTTCTCAATTGACACTTCCCTATTGCCCGAAGGAATATACTTCGTGCAAATTCGGGACGGCGGAATTAACAAGAGTGTTAAATTTATGGTAAAAAGGTAAAACATTATGAGACATCAAATTAAATTTTTAATTACTGCGATAATTATTTTCGCAGCATTCGCTACTTCCGCTTTAAAAGCTGATGACATTGAAGGCACTTGGAGTCAAGACGGACAGTACAAGAGATTTTCGAAGGAATATAAGGATATAGTATATTACAATGTTTCCGCAGATACCAAAAAGCTGGCAATAGTATCTGACAATGTACTTAAGGTTATTCAAATTGAGTCTGGTGTTGTTTTAGACACTCTCTCGCTCTTAATCCCCGGTAAAACTATAATCGGCATTCCAACTACGTATGCTATTTCAAAAGATTTTAGATACTTTGCTTTTCAATATAACTTAGAAAAAACGAATACTAATCCTTATGTATTTCAACAACAGCTACTAATTTTCAACTTACAGAATGATTCTATTATTGTTGATTCCACCTGTATCTTTAGTTTTCCACAATCGAGTACAGCTAATTATAGTGCATCGGGGGCTAAGGCATTATTCATTAATAATACAATATATTATTCGCAATTCAATTATTCATATACTCAATTTGCCGACGGAGGCTATGGCAGCTTTTCTAAAGCTTTTAATTGTGAAACAAAAAAAGAAATAACTAATAACGTGCCGGTTTCGATTGATAGCTATTGCCAATCGAATAATTCAGCCCTCTCCATCGCATACAGATATTACTATTATTCAAATAAATACGGTGCAAATTATTACGAAACTATTTGTAAATTTACTTCCGATTCTTTTAGTCTAATATCTGATAGATATTGGTCTCAGCAACCATACCAAGCTTCACCAGAATCAGCTTATAAATTTATTGGGCTTACTTCGGATGATAAAAATGCAATAGTACTAAATGATAACAATCAAATGGTATCATTTGACTTGATTACTAATACCGCTAGACAAGTAACTCAAGCCAATGGCAATACTAAATTCCCTGAATTTGCTTCATCGACTATTTTATTCCCTATCGACAAAGCAGGGAAGTCTATTCTGCTTCTAAAATCTCACGGTAATAATCTATTAATTAATAATCTACATTACGAAACAGGAGTAATAACCTCAATAGCATCGGCAGATAATGACTATATAACTAATACTAAAGCAAAGTACATGATAGATTCAAATAAAATCTTATCAATAACTGAAGCCGGTGAATTATATTTATTGGATTTAGAAGCAATCCAACCCGATAAAGGCATAGACATCAGTACTGACAAGCAATTTTGCACTACCAATGATTCCGTCTCGTTCGTAGTTATTAATCCTAATTCCTATACAGATATTAGTATCGACTTCGGAGATGGTAGTTCTGTAAGTTCCGAAAAAGCGAAGCACAAATATTCTGAAATGGGTAAATATTCAATTACTGTAAAGGCGAAAGATCAATACTCTAATGAAGTGATTCTTAGAAAAGAAAAGTATATAACCGTTAATCAAGGAATTGAGATTAAAATTATTCCAACTATTAACTATGAATCTAATAGGAAAATTACGATAAAGGCTAAAGTTGAGATGAGTGGCAATTATTCTGATTTGAATTTATACATTAAACCTGCAAATGATGTATCTCAACAAATTCAGACTATAGAAGAAGATACTATAATCGGAGAGTTTACAGGATTAGGATATTATACGATAAGAGTAACATGTTTCGATAATCAATTTAATAAGTTTATTAGCAAAGACACTGTGCTAAATGTATTTGGGCCCTCAGACTCAAGTATATTCAGCGAGAATTATACGAATACGAATGTAAGTTCTAACGTTCATCTGTTCAAATATTCCAAAGGCTTTCAAGCGTTCTATCATTTCTATACGAGCAGTTATGCTACTTCTATTGATAGTAATTTTCAGATTAAGAATCAGGAATATTACAAAGGGTCAGCTTACTATTGGAGTTTTGCCCAGTTGAGTGATGCAAATTATTATCTCTCTATGTCCACTTCACAAGGCGGTAGATTTAGCATCTACGACAATAGGAAGTCTGACCCTATGGATAGTCTTTTGTGGTATTACAATACTTCCGGCTTTGGATTTAATGACGACACTTTAGCTACGATTGACAAAGAAACGAACGAAATAGTCTTGAGATTATTTAAGGATATTACTGAGATTAAACGGATTAATACTTATGTGCAATTCAATTCTCAGCCACTAGTATGTCATGATACTAAGAATAAAAAAGTATTTTTGATAGACAATTCGACTGAATCCGGTATTACGCTTTATGGTGTCAATCAAAATTATCAATTAAAGAAAATAAGAACAATAGTAGGAGTATATCAACCAGACTATATTATAGCCCAAACATTAAAATCAAACCAAAACAATGTTTTTGAATTTATCGATACCAATGGTATTGTTGCTTTAAATTTCAATACCGGATTATTACAAAAATATTCTATACCGAATTTCAATATCCAGCAAGTAGTTCATATTTCTGATACAACAATTGCTCTTTTAGGCATTGACTCCGATTCTGTAATAAATGTCTGTTTAGTTGATTCGAACTATATAGAGCAACAAAGAATTACATTACCATACAGAACTGGCAACGTTTTATTTGCAGAAAAGAACAAACAGAATCAATTAGATTTTGCATTAAGAACGCCAATCGGAAATTTATATTTCTGCACTGTGAAAATATCAGATGATACCTCCGCCATAGTCGAATCACCTGAGATTGGAAAGTTACTTGATTCTGATTTATTATGTTTCCCGAATCCGGCAGCTAACAAAATTACTATTGATTATCCGCTTTCTACGTCTGCTTCAATTATTATTGCTGATGCTAAAGGCAAAACGATTAAGCCAAATATCATTTCCATGAATGATTCTGATTTTTCTATTGATACTTCCCTATTGCCGGACGGAATGTACTTTGTGCAAATTCGAGACGGCGAAATCAATAAAAACATTAAATTTATAGTTAAAAGGTAACATAAGCTCGACTTGATTCAATAATATCACATTCAACACTTTAATAGTGTCGAATGTGATATTATTTTTAGATAATTAAACATTTTTTGTTTTCTATCTGTAACTTTTTCACAACACGCTGTGTCTTACTCAATGGTATTACTATTATTTTTACGAACGAAGTATTTGTTGAACAATTTATGAGACGTATATACTATGAGACATCAAATTAAATTTTTAATTACTGCGATAATTATTTTCGCAGCATTCGCTACTTCCGCTTTAAAAGCTGATGACATTGAAGGCACTTGGAGTCA
>CAZIIZ010000338.1:0-4208 GCA_964539225.1 uncultured Hyphomicrobiales bacterium
GTCGCTTCTTAGCCAAGCCCTGAAGTAAGTGGTTAAGGCTGTGGTGAATAATTTCCTGAGTGTGCTTTTCAGTTGCGATGAATTGATTTGGCGTGAGTCTGCCGATAACGAGCGTAGTTGCTCCCATACGGTTAAATCACCGTGGTAAACCATACTTCTTGCCGATAGTTCAGGGCGAGAACAACCGAGCTTAGGGAATACTCTTGCTCCGAATGGGTATCCCGAAATTGCCACAAGATGATATATAGTCTCGTTTTGGGCATTCATCTGCAAATCTTCGCCTACTACTACTTGTAAGTCGTAATGTCTTTTGTTTTCACCGTTGATAGACACTCTATACAGGGTACTCGTTTGTACTGATTTCAATTTTGTCAGCCAAATACTTCTGTCTTCGAGGTGCTTAACGCAGAATGTATCCTCATCGAAAGCCAACATCACTGATTGCTTCAGGAATGTAGTGTTATAGAGAATATTATTTAATCTTTCGACATCCTGCGAGTTGAGTCCGTCGTCGTAAATGCACTTTCGCAACCATTCTTGCTTAGTAATTAAATCAGATGTTTCTTCTAATCGTTTTTCGTAATTATTGGATAAATCTTTTAATAGTTCAAAGGCAATTTTCGATAATTCGTGGTCTTCCTTGTGAAGCACCCAATTCGACAATTCTACTCTCACAGAATTGTAAAATTTTGGATTATTTTCAGCAAAGGTAACAAGCAATTTGAACACAGACACAAATTGCTGCCTTGTTACGAAATTAGCAGGCCAAGCCAATTTTTTCCTATATTCATATAAACGGATTCTTAATGCTTGCAATCGTCTTTTCTCTAATGTACCCGATGCGATAATTTCGATTGATTCTTGATTGAGAAAACTTAGACCGGATTCTAAAAATGAAGGCAGGTAATTGCCGTTGTGAATAATTGGTTCCTCGGTTAATAGAATTCTGTATGCTAAACATCGGATAGTTTCGTCCGAATGACGCGAAAGCATTTCTAAGCGTTGTCGTACTAAGTAAGAGATTCGTTGGTCGCTTTTTTTCAACCGTTGTCGCAAGGCTTCGATAGAAGCTAATTGAATTTCTCCGCTAGAAAACAGAGCTTTAATCGCAAGGTTGTTCACTTCAGTAAGAATTTTATCTTTAATTCCGGCTAATTCGATTTCTGAATTTGTCATTTCATCAAGTGAGCAATTCCAAGGCAGAAATACTTGAGCGGAGATGTTTTTCAAAGGTATATCCCAGCCGTCTTTCAGTGGCGAGAAATTAATTAATTCGGTATTCGCTACCCACAATTTCGGTTGGCGAGCGAAAACGCCTAAATCAATTACTGGATTGCCCTCGATTTTGTATTCCAAATCTCCTATATAATAACTATCCTTAGAATATATGCGGTTAATCTTTAGCGTGTTTTGGGTATGCTTATTGGATAAACCCTCTTTGGTTTGGATAATATCTGTTTCTAAAATTCCCAAATCTCGATAGAACCATCTCGGCACATTTACAGTAAAGGTGTCGAATTGGAATATGGTAATGTCCGATTGATAACAGGCTTGAATTTCTTCGGCGAAATTTTGTTCAATTTGTTTCCTATTTAGAGAGCCTTTTACTGTTAGTTCCGAATGTTCGATATCGAAATCACGAGTTAAAATGTGAAAATTCACTACTCTTTCGTAATTAGCTAAGGTCATATTCGCAGCAACGATTAGTTGATGGAAGTATTCATTTTTATTTTCCTTTAAATTACTAACGAATCCATCCGAATCGTCCGGGACAATAAATAGTATGTTATACGCTTTGGCATCGCCTACTAAGAATACTCTTTTTATACCGAGAGTATTGATGAATTTATTTTCTACTCTTAATGGAGCTATGGTTTGCCCTTTATTATTTTTATAGATGTCTTTCAATCTGTCCACGATTTCGTAATATCCATTGTCCCACAGTTTGAAAATATCGCCTGTGGCTAACCAAGTATCGCTTGAATCATCAATAGGGAAGGGGATTAATTCTCCGGGCAGAGCAGCTTCGGAATATCTTGCTATATAATGTCCACGCATTAGCAGTTCTCCGGATTCATTTTGCTTCAAATATACTCCGGGCAGAGCTTTACCGTTTGTATTGTCTATATAATGATTAGGCATTGTCATCGTGATTCCTCCTGTAGCTTCGGTCATACCGAATCCACTGCAAATAGCCACTCCATTACGCTCGAAAAATTTGAATACTTGCGGATCTAAGTAGCCAGCAGCCGACAAACCCCATTTCAGATTTGTTCCAACTATTGAACGCATTACTTCTTTTGAATTTGAATTGATATTTAAGGAATCTATACACTTTTCGTATAATTGGAACCATCGCAAAGGAATCGAAATAAATATCGTAGGATTAATTCGAGGGAATAATTCAGCAAGTGTATCCGCAGAATTATTTCCAGAAAACACGTAAGTACCGCTCCAATAGATTGTTCCGGTTAATTCTAAATATCTACCGAAAGTGTGAAATAAAGGCAAGTACGAAAGCATTACTTCGTTTTCTCCAATTTCAGGCAATGATGCTCCGCGAGCAAATCGTTTGGTGATTATATTATACGACGAGAAAGATACGCCCTTTGGTTGCCCGGTACTGCCTGAAGTGAACATTAGCGTATTGACTTCGTTCAGAGCTAATCGTTTTCTACTTGAGATAGCTAAGTCGATTTCGCTCAATGTATAGCTTTTAGCCGTAGGCACTAAGTGTTTATCAGCATTATTTGCATTTTGATTTTAGTATCGGTCAGACAGACAATGAATTCTGATTTTGTCTTTAATCTTAATTGATCTAATTGGTGGTATCGCATTTCGCTGTCAGTTACGACGATATTAATTTCTAATAAATCGAAAATATAGAGTAGAATTTCATTGTCGAAATGAATACTGAGCGGAGTATTTAAAATATCGTAGCATAAGCAAGCTAAATCCGAACTCGCACTTTCGATAGAGTTCTCGCAGAAAATTGCTACTTTCGGAGCTTGAACTGAATTGATAAATACCGTGGCGATTTCTCTGATAAATCGAGAAATGTATTCGTAGCTGTATTCCTGAATTATATTGCCGTCGGTAATTGTCTTAAATAATGCCTTTTCCGGGTCGGATTTGGTGCGGATTTTAAGCAAATCGAGCAATCGAAAATCAATTATTTGAATAATTCTAAAGCAAAGTTCAGCCCAATCGTTTCTGTCTTCGTCGCATAAATTACGAAGATACTTCGGCTTAGAGCTTTCAGCTAAAAAAACTGAAAAGTACTCGGAATATTGAGTGCTATCAATTTCTGATTCGATCAATTGCCTCATAACTGTCTTTAATTTATTCGCATCTTCAGATGAATATTGTTTATCTGAAGTAAGTAATTCCATAATATTATCAAAGTTGATTTCAAGCATATCATACTCCTGAATATTGATTTACAAATAGTAGTGCAATATATAAATAAAATAATAATAGGCAAAGCAAATACTGAAAATGCGGATTAATTTATGCGTTTTGCACAATTTTCGCAGCAGACAATATGATAATTTATATTAAACGAATAGACAGGTAAATTAGCACAAATTCTGAATTATTCGTCAATATTAAAAAAATATTATAAAATAATTTGGAAATTAATTAATTTCTTTTCTTAATTGAAAAATAAGGACTAAAGTCTTATTAAAAAGTAAAAAATTTCTTGGATAATAATTTTTAAATTAGTAAATTACAGTTAGCGGATTGTACATTGAAGTAGCTTTGTAGGGCATACAACTCTATGATGGTGTTTGGTTCGGACAGACTGCAAAGTAAGTATTCGCTATTGAAATTGTTTTTTTGTTTTAATAATATATATAATTAATATTTCTAAAAAATTTGGAGTTTTTCTATGAGAAAACTTAAACTATTGGGCTATTTTTATAGCCTAATCCTCCTAATTGCACTCTCGGTTATACCGAGCAAGGCGGTCGAAGTAACGGTTGGAACCGGAACTGCGACATCTATTTATCCACTTTATACTTGGTATCAAGATGCCCGTACTCAGTTCCTGATTACTCCTACGGAAATGGCGAGTCCAGCGTGTTTTATTAATTCTATATCGTTTAATGTAATTACTGGCGTTCCCTACGGTATGAATGGATTTAACATTAAGATGCAAAATTCATCGCTTTCTGCAATGACCGGATATGTCAACGATGGCTTTA
>CAZIIZ010000339.1:0-4159 GCA_964539225.1 uncultured Hyphomicrobiales bacterium
CCTTATTCTTATACCTTGCCAGGCGGCGAAGTATGGTCTCCTAAGGGTAGTTCCGGCGGCGATGAAGGCGGTACTTTATCCTTAGCTACTGCATTGCAAAGATCTGTAAATACAGTTTCAGCAAGATTGATCACTCAGCATACTACTCCAAGCAAAGTAATAGATTTGGCTCGAAGAATGGGAGTCAAATCGCCTCTGAAAGCAGTTCCGGCATTAGCACTCGGAGCCGGCGGAGAGGTTACTCCTTTAGAGATGGTATCTGGATTTTCTTCATTTGCAAACGAAGGCGTACATCAAGATCCATTCTATATTACTAGAATAGAAGACCAATTTGGTAATATTATTTATGAACGCAAAAGAGTTAATCTCGGAATTGATGCAATTACTCCGAAGATAGCTCAAACGATGACTAGATTTATGCAAGGTACTATCGACGGCGGAACCGGTTGGAGAATACGCCAAGTTTTTAAAGATTGTGCTGCCGCAGGTAAAACCGGAACGACTAATGATTTCGCCGATGCTTGGTTTATCGGCTTCACTCCTCAATTAACCGCCGGAATGTGGCTTGGATTCGACGATAAACGTGTTACCTTTACCGGAGGCTATGGTTACGCCGGAGAAGCTGCTGCACCGCTTTGGGGCAATCTAATGGCTAAAATTTATGCTAATGACTTCCTGCCATACAAGCAAAGGAAATTCAATTTCAGCAATTTAGATTCTGCGTTGGCAAATGCCGATTCTCTGGGTTTCGAGCAAGAAACTCCTCCGACAGATATGCCAATTCAGCCGAATGCTCCTGCTTCAGGCAATGATAATCCTGTAACGCCTAAGGATAAACAAACTCCGCCTAAGCCTGTAGGAGAACAGAAGAAAAGGGAAGCATTTAGATAATTGATGCTTTTACACAATTTTGCAAAAAGAGCTTAGTCATACAATTATGTAATTTACTAAGCTCTTTTTTTATATTTGAAATCTGATTATACGAACAGTTTGTTGCGAATGTATCAATTAGGATAGTGTCATTATGAGTTCAAAGTGAAAACTACGTTTTCTTTGAGACCTAAGAATGACGAGATAGTCTTTATTATACATTTAAAAATGCTTCAACGAGTATCTGTGTAATTAGGAGTGTAGGGAAGAATCTATTGATGTCTATAAAGTACGAATGAATTCGATTAGCTCAGAATTACCAGTTTTCCTACTTTTTCAACAGGCTATTCATAATAATTATTCTTGGTTTTTAGATACTTGGCGAAATACCTTCAGTAATGTTTCGCTTGTACGGTAATATGAATGTTCGTCCGCTATTTTCTTTTTTGCTTTATTGGCTATTTCAATTGCTTCGTTGGTATATTCAGAATAATACTTGGCTAAGGCAATAGCTTCAGGATAACTTCTGTAGCAAACTACTTCTTCGCCTATTTCAAATATATTCGCTATAGCCTTGCTGTATTCTGCAATTAACATAGCTCCGCAGGCTCCGGCTATTATTGGCGAAAATTCAATATTATTCGACGAAAGTTCAGACAAATCCCTGCAAAGCACGATTTGAGAATTTGACATCAATTTATATAAATTCGATGCTGTCGCATTGCCATAATAATTCGGAAGTGATTTCAATTGCTCGCTAGGCTCTGAGTACGCTATCGAAAATATATGAGTCTTAGACATCTTCGACATTGCTTGAGCAAATTCAAAATCCTCAGAGGAATTCGAGACTAACACTGAAATTGGATATTTGCGATTTGTAAATTTTGCAGGCACGTCGCTGACTCTTCTATCGAATAAAAACGGTATTTGATAAGTATTGATTCCGAGTTCTGATAGCAAATTTAATACCTTAGAATTATGACTAATTATCAAATTGAATTCAGCTAATACATCGTAATTTTTCGATAAATCAAATACTTCTCCGACTAAAAACTTACATTGCTTTTTCAGATTTATTATCGTATCGAAGTCATATTTCGCAATATCGTCGATGAATATTATCTCCGGCATAAAGTCTTTAATTTGCAAAAAAGCTAATTCATCTATACCTTGCGATATTTCACGCTCTAAAGCCCAGGAATGCTGTAATTCTTCACAATTTATGATTAAATTATCTACTCGGCATCCCAATTGTTTGAACTGAAATGAATAAAAATCCGACTTGTAGGAATACTTCGACAATAAGTAATTTTTTTGCTCTTCATAGCTCATAGAACTAAGCAATAATTCAGAATACTGATTCGATAAATATTTAGCATCATATTTATGGACAAACATTATCGAAGGAATTGCACTAATAGCTTTATCGGCTTCGGCAGTATATTCAAAATTTAGCTTCATATCGAAACTATCAGAATAGAGTTCATTAGCTCGGAGGCATAAGTATAGGAAAAGCTCTCGCTCTGAGGATAGCAATACTAATTTAGTGCCGTCTTCATTATTTTTAAATTCAGCATAGAACAAATCCTTAGGCAATTTGCCAGTTAATTCTTCAGCATTGGGAATAATTATCAAGGAATTTGCAGACATTAAATTGCGAGCATATCGCGAGCAAGCTGCTTTAGCTCTGCCATTAATGATGATTAATTCGTATTTTCCCGGATAAGTAGCAGGATGTAGTGAATACGAGCGATAATCTACTGATTCGTCGCCAGTGTCGGTTTCGCGAGGAATATATGATAATAATAATTTAGCTACGTCAGCATCTGGCGGAAGTTCTGATTGGAATTTAGTCAATTCCGAGAAAGCTGTAGCGGAGTCTTCGACGGATAGACATTTTTTATCTCTCCCAATAATTCCGCATATATGCGGAGCGATAGCAGCACCATTCCAAATCAAGCAATTTTTAAACTGCTCCGCATTTAATTTATAGTCTAATACTATTGTATGTAGTAGTTCATTTATACTGCATTTCGTGCTATCCAAAAGATTATTCCCCGACTATATTATAATTGAATAAATTAAGAAAAACCGAACATTTTCATAATATTTTATAAATAATGTTCGGTTCAGGATTATTTCAGTTATGTTGAGGCGAATAAGCCTTATGCCATGCCCAACATTCTTTTAACTGCTTTTTCGTTGGTTGTGTGAACCAAAGTAGATTGACGCAAATCTCTTTTTGTCTTACGAGTTTTTTTGGTTAAGATATGGCTTTTGAAAGCTTTCTCTCTCTTAATTTTACCGGTACCAGTCAATTTGAATCTTTTCTTAGCGGCACCCTTTATTTTCATCTTAGGCATTGTAATATTTCCTATGCTAATCTATATAATATTGATTTTTATAATTCTTACCAAAATAGAACTACAAATATACGCAATATTTATGAAAAAGTAAAATAAAATTCAATAATTTTTCTGTATTACTTTAATTCTAACATAATTTCCCGATCTGAAGGCTCGGTATCGGTGTAAATGCCTTTTAAAGCTATTCCAATGAGCTGGAGAAAAGAATCTCCGGAACTTATTAATTCCAAAGTATAGCTTGCCGTTTGTTCATCAATTTTTTCATCGCCGTAATAATGAGCAAACACAGCCTTTGCAAATTCAGTTCTCAATCTATTCTCCATGGAGTCAGGATACGAGGTCCCGGATTTTTTCCAAGTATTATTGAAATAATTTTCTAAACCTTCTAAGGTTCTTTTTTTAGAATATTCAGTAAAACTTATGCCCTTGGTATCATAATTGATTTTATCAATATTGCGAGTAGTAATTGTCATCGTTGAATTTTTGATATTTATCTTCCGGTACGAGTGCGGATATGTAATTGCCGAACCAGTTTCTATATCGTAAAGATTTTGCCCAACTTTAGCAATATCGTTTGCATGGAAATGACCGGTTAACACGACTTTAATATCATAAGCATTGAGTATATTAATTAATTCCACTGAGTTTTTCAAAATATACTCAGAACTAACAGGATTAATAGATTGTCCGGGGAAATGTTCTACTAAGCCGTGGTGCATACAAACGAATGGACGGCGACCTTTTGCCTTAGCATCGGACAAGACTTTACTTAGCCAGTCTAAAGTGGCTTGAGATAATTTTCCGGCGGATATAGTTTCCGTGTTGGTATTTTCTTTATATTGGCATCCGTCTAATCCAATTAATACGAACGTAGAATCGAGATTAACGGCATAACTGAGCGAATTCACATCTTTTGAATATGC
>CAZIIZ010000340.1:0-4155 GCA_964539225.1 uncultured Hyphomicrobiales bacterium
TGAGTTACTTGTGCTATCAGTCGGCACTTGAGCTATCAAAGCCGAAGTGCTGAATAATATAATTAACAAAATAATTCGAATTGTTTTCATAATGTTTGCTTACTTCTTTAGTTTAGAATAAATTTTCAATAAACCGGGAAGTAGAACTAAGTTTGATATCATAATTAAAGTCATACCGAGTGCGGAAAGTATTCCCATAGAGCGGAGACCGCTGTGCTGCGAGAAAATCATTCCGGCATATCCGAAAATTACTGTAAAGAATGAGGAATAAAGCGGTTCGAATAATTCATTCTGCACGACTTGTACATCTTTATTATTATAGAGCCAGCGGTTAATATAATGAATCCCGCCGTCAACGCCCATACCCATTAATGCAGTAATACAAACAACGTTGAAAAAAGTAATTTTGAAATCAAATATTGCGAATAGTCCGAATGTCATAGCCATACCGGCAATTAGCGGAATAAACATAATAATTGATTGCTTGAAATTACGTTGAACAGCAATTACCACTAAAAATACTAATAACTGTCCAAACACAATAATCCACCATGCTTCTCCAAATACCAAGGTAAGCACTTCAGAGAAGATAATCGTTTCGCCGACAGGACCTTTTACTTCCGCAGGCAGCTTGAGTGTGTTTAATTGTTTCGTGAACGCCATCGCCACTCTGCCGTCTTTACGTTCTTCAGTCGGATAGACAGTCGATAAGAAATATCCGGAATTATTAGCTCCCATCAGATTATTGCTAATGAATGCTGGTAATTCCTGTACTTTCGGAGCTTCTTCCGGCATCTGCCAAGCTAAGAAATCTTTGATTAAGCTCTTGAATGAAGTGTCTTGAAGCTTTTCAGTCCAAGAAGCTGAAACTAAATCACGCAATTCATTTAATAAATCTTTACGTTCAGCGAAATCGACTGCATCCGGAGCGAAGTCTCGAATACTGCGAACTCTGTTAATCATAGTTCCGGCTTTAGTTTTCTCGGAATTGAGTATTTTATTCAAAGAATCTAATGATTCTAAGCTTGGTGCTGCATAAATAGCAGCGGGACTCATAGAAGCAGAATATACTTTATCTTTCTTTTTATTGGTTATTTCTAACTCAGTATTGCTGTTTTTGGCAAATGAAGTATTACTGAGGAAATAATCGAACTTCAGCCCGGTCGCAGTAAAGTAAATTCCAATGCCTACTAAAGCTATTAATGCGATGGTTATACCTTTGTTCGGCACATATATCTTTTTATCTGCACTAATACCATCCTTGAGTTTGCCATACTTCCACAGAAGAACTATAGCCGGAGGCAACACTATATACATAGCAATAAGTATCATAATCATCGCAATGGAACTAAGTATGCCATACTCAAAGAATCCACGGAAATTTGAGAATATTACGATAATAAATCCAGCAGCAGTAGTCAAAGCCGAAACTACTACAGATTTGCCTGTATCAGTAAATGTAACAGTAAGAGCATCTAATACTTCACGATTCTCTATTTCTATACGAAATCGTTTGATGAAGTGAATAGGGAAGTCTATCCCCAGTCCATACAAGATAATCACCAAGAACGAAGTAATTAAATTTAGCGACCCAAAAGTAAGCGGCACCATAGCAAACGACCAAAGCAAACCAAATACTAAAGGAAGTATTACAGCTAAAATCTGCCAAAAACTCCGGAAGCTATTTAGTAGCACTAAAAAGATTCCAATAAATGTAAATATTGTCGCTATGCTCAGGTCATTGTTTATACTTTGATAGTCAACTAATTTATTGCGATGATTTCCGGAAATTCCGCTCCAAACGCCGAATTTCTTCGATGCTTCGTCGCTCACTACTTTGATTTTGTCGTATAATTTCTGAATTTTGCCTAAACTTGCGATTCCGTCTTTAGTTGGTATTAGCATACCAAACACTTTTCCATCGCTACTTTGGTGATATTCCGGCATATTCATATATTGCTGAAGCAAAATTTGCATATCTTGCTTATTTTCCTTCATTCCGTGAGTTAGTTCTTTGTTCTTCGCAGCTGGTTCATCTATAATATTGTCCGAGAAGGGATTATTCTCAGCTTCTTTCTTAATTACCGTTTCTACCAATTCATTCAAATAATCATTCGGAATGAGTAGATATTTATATTTTTCTACGAATTCTCTCGGATATTTATACTGTACGTTGCGAACTTCCTGAAATTGACTAATTCTCGATGCGGAATATTCAATCGCTTTTTTCAAGTTGTCTTGATTATTGCCTTCGAATATCACTATGAATTGTCCGCCATCGCCTACTTTGTCCTGAAGCTCTTTCACTTTTTGGACTGAAGGCGAATCTTTCGGAAGTAATTTTATTAAATTAGTATCAATTGTAATTTTAGTAACAAGGAAAAGAGTAGGGATTGTTAATACTATAGTGATTAACAACATTCTAACGGGGTGTTTGTACGCAATCCCTACTATTTTCCGAATTAGTTTGTGATAAGCCTCTTTAAGCATAAATTACTTTCCTGCTTTGTAAGTGGTGGTCTTTTGTTTTAAGTTGTTGATAATTTTCTCGAAAGGGTCTTTCTTGAACATTCGAGCGAATTGCTTTTTATAATTATCGACGGTGTCGATATCTTCGACTATGTAATTTACAATTTGCCATTTATTGCCAACTTTTTCCAATTGATAGTCGATTCGCACTTGCTTATCTTTTGAAACTAAAGTAGTCTTTACGGTAGCTTTGTTTCCTTTGATTTCTTCTTTATCGTAATTGATTTTTTCAGATTTATATTTGCTTAATTTGCTTGCAGTAGAAGTCTTAATTAAGTCAATAAATGTAGAGTTGAATAATTTACATTGGTCGGCATTCAAATTTTTGCAAAAGCTGGAGGTAACATTATTTGATAATGTGTTGAAATTAGTAATATCCGCTAAAACAGCAGAAATCTTTTCAGTTAGTTGAGCCGGATTTTTAGTAGAACTTACGGCTTCTGCAATCTTTTTATTTCCATTTTTAATTATATCTGTTGGAGTATCTGCAGCATTAGATTGAGTGAATACTGCAAAAAGTAATAGAGCAATAATACTAATGAAGTTGTACTTTTTCATTACTAATCCATTCTAAATAGTTATTAAAATTTCCGGTTAATTGAGCGAATTTCGCAAGAGAAATGCTGTAATTGTATTCTTTTTCGAGCTTTTTGCCGCGAATTTGGAAATAGTTAGTCATCGCTTTGATTAGCCTTTCGGGTTCGCCGACTCCCATTTCCCAATTATCGTAACTCATTGCCACCCAGCTCTGAGCTGCTTGCAACGATTGCGAAATTTCGATAGTTGATTTATAATTATTTATTACATCGTAGAAAGCTTTAGCGGCTTCTACTGTAATTTTAGATTCTAATAATTTCTTACTTTCGACTAATGATGATTTTTCATAATCCCATTTCTTAGCTTCGATGTTCGGCTGAGTGAAATTCAAATCCCACGATAAGCCTAAGAATGCTGCTAAATTGATGTAATTGAAATTATCATATACGAAAGGATTTTTCTGATCATCTCTGTTCGGAGCTACGCCATAAGCCACGCCTCCGGCTAAGTAAATCAATGGACGATTTCTGCTTTTCTCGTATTCGATTTTCGATTCCATTGCTTTCAGACCGTATTGAATTTGTAGCATATCAGGATTCGAGTTGATTGCTATATTCAAAAAATTTGGCAAATCCGATGGAGTTAATTCGCAGACAGGCAATTTCGTATCGTCGAATTTAGTGCTGTCGTTAATATTAAGTAAAGTAATTTCCTCGAATGCAGACTTCGATAGTGCTTGATTGGATTTACTGCTATTGAGCAATTCACGAATAACATACGAACTGCTTTGAGCCTCGAATAAGTAGCTTTGGTCAAGCTCTGAGCCTTCCTTCGCTATTTCATCCTTGATTTTTACCATCAAAGTATCGTAAGCGGAATTCAATTCATTGGCAATTTTCACAGCTTCATTTGTAGAATATGCAGTCCAATATGCTTGCACAGCTATCGAAGTCAGATTGTCAATTTGTCCTTTATTCTTTTCTGCCTGCACATCGACTAAACTTTTAGCCGCCTTTTCGGCATTGCTAATTCTGCCGAATGTGAAAAGCGGTTGCACCAATTTCAGTTCCGTTTGAAAAAATGGTCCCC
>CAZIIZ010000341.1:0-4142 GCA_964539225.1 uncultured Hyphomicrobiales bacterium
AAATGTTACGACATTAGATTTCGAGTATATTCTTTAGAAAGTTTGAGATGGATATATCAAGTGGACGATGCTTATCGTACTATTTTAGATGTAGATGGGATTTTTCCTTGGATGTTCCAGCAGCGTATTCGAGAAGGTAAGTATAAACGAGATGTATCTGCTACGTTCGATCAGAAGAATAAAAAGGCTTATGAAAAGGAAAAGACTTATGACGTGCCGCCGTATGTACACGATATCGTTTCGGCATTTTATTACGTCAGAACTCAAAATTTGAAATCAATGAAAAATGGGCAAATATTTTATTTAGAGAATTTCTTTGATGGCAAAACTAATAGACTTGGTGTGAAAATACATAAAAGAGAAACAATTAAAGTCGATGCCGGAACTTTTAAAACGATAATGATCGAACCATTAGTAGTCGATGGTGGATTGTTTAAAAGCGAAGGACATATTTATATATGGTTGACGGACGATGAGAACAAAATTCCAGTAAAAGTATCTACAAAAATTCTAATTGGAGACGTTTTCGCCGAGCTTACCAAATATTCAGGATTGCTCAATAAAGCTACAGCGAGAATAGGAGATTAATATGAAAAAGGTGTTTATTATAGCAGCCATGCTTATTTTCTGCGGTATGTGTAATTCAGTTTATTCATTGGATAAAAATGAAGCGAGCGAACATTTGCGAAGTATAATGAAAGATTTAGCAAGTATTTCGTTTACTTTCGAAGATGTATCGAATAAAAAATTCAATGGAACGGTAATTGCCGAAAAAGGCAATAAATATAAAATAAGCTCCGAGGATAGAGCTATTTATTGCAATGGCGACAAAATATGGAACTATACTAGAAATGATAACAAGGTGTTGATTTCCGATTTCGATCCGAGCAGACCAAATCTCTCAATTGAAAATATTTTCTTTGGCTTGGTCGATAAAATGGAAATCGAGCAGTTCACTAAAGAACTATCATCAAAGAAAACAAAAGGTTTGTACCAAATAACTCTAAAACCTGACAAAGAATTTGCAAAGAAAAATAAGATTAATAAAGTGAAAATATGGATGAATGAGAATAAGGACATTCAATATATCGCCACAGAATTTAATAATAATACTCAGCAGTGGAAAATTAATAATTTAAAAATTAATCCGAAAATCAAAGCTGACAGTTTTAAATTCTCAACTCCTAAGGATTGCAAAATAATAGAATTGGATTAATAAATTGTCGAAGGATTGATAATATTAAAACGATGTATATTTATTTATAGAGCGAAACCGGTTTGTTAATCAGTTCGCTCAATATGGTTGCTTTCTCGTATTCGTCGGTTATCTCTTGCTTAATGATTTCGATTACGCTATCAGGGCTTAGCAAATCGTGATCTCTCATTTCTTCGATTAATTGATCGGCAAGGAATAGGGTAGAGCTACGGTATTCTTCCAAAGCCCATTCTTTGAATCCCATCTCTCGAGCGAACCACTCGGATAAAGCGACAATTGTAGTCAAAGGTTGGTCGAATTCTGCTTCAATATTCTTTTCATTAATTTTACTGCGTTTTTGCTTCAGATGAGCAATTTTCGCTTGTACGTAAGTAAGGTGATGGAATTGTACAGATTGTTCAATATTTTCGGGAAGTTTCCATTTCTTTGCTAACCAAGCTCCAATATCAGCGTGAGTACATTGCAAGACTTCCATCTCGGCTTCAACGAATGTAGATTTGTAGTATGCTTGTTTCTTGCGTATGTCGTTGAATTGAGACGGAAAGTACTGAATTAGTATTAGGATGCCGATGTCGTGAATTAGACCGGCTACGAATGCTTCACCGGCTAATCTATAATTGAGCTTGCGGGCTAATACTCTTCCAGCAGCTCCGCATAATACGGAATACCTCCAAAATGCTTTTACATCAAAAATATCTCTTCGTACATTAGCAAAGAATTTCTGAATCGCTAAACTTAAAACGATTTCTTTGATGGTATTTAATCCAAGGATAACGATTGCTAAATCAATTGTAGATATTCGGCGAGAAAAGCCGTAGAATGGAGAATTAGCTACTGTAAGCACACGCATGGTCAAGGCTTGATCTTTTTCAATAATTGAAGCTAATGCCGAGGCACTTAGGTTTTCATTATCTACCGCGCTAAGGACTTGAGAAATAACGAAAGGGATAGTCGGTATTTGTGTTAGTGATTCTAACTTACGTCGTACCTTGGGATCAAGCATTTTCTAACTCATTCAAATTCTTCCGCAAATCACCAATAACCTGTCCGTGAATTTGGCAAACCCTACTTTCAGAGATATTTAACACCTCGCCAATATCTTTAAAAGTCAAACTTTCATAATAATACAAAGTAATTACTAAGCGTTTGCGTTCGTTAAGTCGAGTTAAAAATATAGTAATGTTATTAATTCGTTCTTCGCCTTCTAATATTTCGAGGGAATTCTGCTGGTTAACATCAGGTATTTCTTCTAATAAATCTTTATCATCTTCAGCAAGCATAGCTTGGGAATTCTCGATTAGCGAAAGTGATGCTTTAGCCGCAGCCGCTGCTTTCAAATAAGCTTGATATTCCTCGTGAGAAACGTTGAGTTTTAAGCGAACCTCTTCGGAGCTTACTTCGCCACCGGTTTCTTTTTTTAAATTATCAGTTACTAATAGTAATTCTTGAGCTCGTCGTCTTGCTGTTCTCGAAAGCCAATCCAATTTACGCAATTCGTCTAAAATTATTCCTTTAATTCTCGGAATAGCATAACTTTCGAATTTTACCCCACGCTCAGGACTGAATCTTTCAATAGATTCATTAAGCCCCAGAATACCAATATTAATGAAGTCTTCGTTTGTTAATATTGAATTAGTTGGCAGTGTCATAGCTTGAAGTACATATTTGACTAACCAAATATATCCAAACATCAATTCCCTTTTATTTTCCGGTGAATTGTTACCTAAATACTTTTCCCAAAGCAATCCTAAATCTTTTTCTGCTACAGCCATATCGTTTTTTTTAATTTGTCGTTAGTCAATTATCGCAACCCAAATATATAAATTTATTATGAAACTTCAAATGTTTATTTTTGAATTATTTTCTATCACTTAAGATACTCGAGTAATCATCGTCTTCATTAAATTCCACATCGTTAAATTTATCTGATTTATTTAATATCTTTAGTTCGTCCATCGCTTCAAGATCACCCAAGTCCTCGAAATGTTCATTTTCGGAATCAGGCAAAGTATCGAATCCCATTTCAGGCATTAATTGGGCATCAATATCAATATTACCAATCATTTGCTTGCCTTTAGTGGACTTCTTGTTAGCAGACTTAATTTCATCCTCCATTTGCTTCATTTCATTGAGCTTGGCATCTTCGATTCTTTTCTTTTCTTCGTATATCAAGTTCAATTCTTCTTCTAATTCTTTTTCCTTCTTCTCAGAAATCACTAAGAATATGGCTACAATTATGATACCCAAACCCAGATAAAGCGAAATAAATACTATGAAAGAGTTATATACCGCCTTGTATAGTATTTCTTCCCTTCCGAAAAAGTAAATAATGAAATAAACGAATGTAATCAAAGAACTTACTTGAAATAATGTTTTGAACGGGAATTCGATAATCTTTTTGATTCTCGCCATTTCCTGTTTTTGTTGCTTCTTCTGTCTCTTTTCTATTCTTTTACGTTTAGCATCTTTTTCTTTTCGCTTATCTTCGATTATTTTTTTTTCGCGTTCTTCTTTATCTTTCCTATCTTTTTCGCGTTTTTGCTTTTCTAGTTCTTCGGTAGTCAATACTTCTTTTTTTGCCATTTTACACCTCTTCAACTAAAGATAATGCATTGGAAGTCGATGTCTCGAAAATATTTCTGGCTATAGATTGAATTGCTCTGCTGGCTTCGTTGTCCGGTTCGCTAGTAATTAGAATCTCTTGCATCAATATTGATTGACGTACAGTTCTACTGTAGGGAACAAATCCAAGAGTAGGCAAGGATAAATGTAAAAATTTATTAGTAACTAAATTGAATTTTTTAGATATTTCATCGGCATCTTCTATATCAATTACATTATTAACTAATAGCTCAATTTTAGTCAAGTCTATCCTTTTCATCATAATTTTTATTAATCCATACGCATCGACCATCGAAGTAGGCTC
>CAZIIZ010000342.1:0-4141 GCA_964539225.1 uncultured Hyphomicrobiales bacterium
CCCTCCTTCGTAAGTGCGAACCCAGGTGGGAACAATACATCACCCATTTCGTAAGCTATCTGTGCATTTTTGGCAAGATCATCAACGTTATACCTCTTAAATTCGACACGAGGGTATGGACGCTTATATATTCTACACCAGTTCTTAATATTGTCTTTCCACGACGATTCTTGGTTTACATACCCATCAAATCCCATAACTTTAACATCATATTTTTCTCGAAGATCAAGTAAGGCGTTAAGCAAGTCAGTCGAACTGCTAAAACTCTTGCATCTCGCTCCAACCACATAAAATTTCATAGTCACAACAGAATATTTAAGTGCTGTTATCCCGGTAGTATCCCCTTTGCTTTTCTCTGACAAATTTGGGTCGCAATACGTTACTCCTCTGGCATCCAATGGGACACATGTCCATTCTTGATAGAATTCACGCTTAAAAAACAAGCCGTCAGGTGGCATTGGATTCTGTTGGAAGTTCGCTTGCCAGTCCGATTCATCTCTCGGTTGCAGTCGGAGTTTTAAAGCTGCTTCGGTTTTTTCCTTGTATCGCTCTTTCCACATCGGACGATTATTCTTCTCGTCCCATGCCTGATAAACGTGAACATTCCAGCCCGGAGTAAGAATACCCTGCTCCTGCTCTTCTCTAATCCTGTGTAGTGCAGAATTTCTATCGAAATCGTTACCGAAAATTATAAACGTTCGCTTATTCTCGGCTAAAGACAAATAGGCTTCGCTCAACTTATCTATTCTTTTTTTAACCGCCTCCGGCTGCATTGAGCTTTCAAGTGTCTCAACGTCATCACCAAGCAAAAACTGCGGTCTGTCAAACTGCTTGCCATACCCTTTTACCGAACGTCCTTCGCAATAAGGCTTAATATACCTGTATCGTCCATCGCCAATACCCTTGAGTCGGAACTTCACTTGTTCGGAATTTTTCTGCAAAAATTCCGGCTTAAAATCATTTACAATTCTGGCATTATCTTTAATTAACTCCGCCACATCAAGCATAATGCCTTCTGCTTTATCACTTGTCTCGGCGTAAGTACCCGCTAATCGAACCGCCCCAGTTATCAGCAACCATATTAATGCTTTTTTACCAGTCACAGTCTTACCTTCACCTCTCGGTCCGAATACTATATGAACCCCGTTGGTCTGACAGAATTTTGCTATATCTTTGTGCATTTCTGACGACGCAGAATAGCCATCCGAATACATATCAGAAGGGAAATAGGTTTTATCGAAGTACCAATAATCTTTACAAGCTCGCTCAACTCTTTTTTTTATTTTCGCATCGGTCATTTCTGATTCAGGAAAAGGCGGAGCAGAAAGCAACTCCTTTTTAGTTTCCACTTCCTTATGGAAATTATCCATCGATTTATCCAATAGAGAAAAATTAGAATCCGCCATTTGCCGAGCCTCCTTTGAACACGTCCGGAGCATCGTCGGGCTTGGAATATCCGGTTGAGGCATATACTTCGTCGGCACGCAATGGAATATTATTTCTAAGCATAGTGTCAACTACGGCGATTCTTGCTTCGGGATCTATTTCTTCTTGCCATTCTATCACAAAATCGAATGGACAAACAGAACTGCCTGTATTTTTAATCCAGTAAAATTTAAGCAATTGGTCGTTAATTAATGATTCGCACTTTAGCATATCGTCGAGCAATATATCTGTCGTTATCATTTTCTGCACAGTCAATGCCGCTCTACTGCCTCCACTATTTGGCAATTCACTTGTGTTGGCTTGCCCTAATATTACCTTCGAGCATCGCTTGTCTAATCTATCTATAAGGTCAGAGAATGATGTAGCCCCGTTACTTGATACCATATCTTTAAAATCTAACGCCGTACCGTCTCCAGTAATAGAATAATTGCGAGACTGAATAGAAGCAATTGCATTTTTAGCCGCAGCGACTTCTTCTTCATTGGCAGTATCATTCACAGTAATCGCCACCAAACCCTTAATCATAGCATTGTAATTTGCCCATTCTCTGAGCATCTCGGATTGAATAGTTCTGTTTAACACTAATCTGCGTAGCGAACCGCCCGGCACATCGCCATCCACAGCCAAAATATAATTTTCCCTTACCGTACTGAACACCATTCGCTTATTACCATTCTCTAAGTATTCTTCAATTAGCTCAGGGTTAGGATTCCAGTTCAGATTATCAGCCGTCCACTTTCTACTGTATTGTGGTATCCATGCACCCGAATCGTAATTCCAACTAAATTCCATCGCAAGAATTCCAATTAGTGAGCGTTCCCATGCGTATTCAAGTATTCTATTGATGCTTAGTTTCAGCCTGTTTTGAATCTCAATTGCTTGCTCTTGCTTAGTTCCGTCCCTGCTTACTATTTTCCACGAAAACGACGTTATGCCCGACTTTCGTATATTTGCCGGAGTATAAACCTCTTCATCCTCTCGCAATATTCGTAATATTATAGCATGCAAATCCCTTGCACTTCTCGCAGCTCCATCATTATCCGCCGAGCGTTTCGCAGTCATAGCCTCCGCAGTCGAAGGCATTAATTTATTGGTTAAATATCCGGGTACGTACATTATTGCTTCTTGGTAATTAGTTCATAAAATCTATGAATTACGTCTCTGTAATTAGTATTGCGAATCGTCTCGTGTAACTTCCAATCGCCTCCAGCAAGCACGGAAACCACTTTTGAGTTCATTTCTTCGTTTATTCTGCGACTGAATTCGCCGCTATCAAAGAGGCGTTCTCGGAGGTAGGCTTCGCGTACGAGGTCAACCATTTTAGCATCATTTTCACTTGCCTGTTTTTTCCGAGCGTCTCGGAGGCAATCGCTCGCTTGCCTCTTAGAGTAAAAAAATCAGTAATTACCGCCTCCACACTCGTTATATGCTTGCCAGGCATTTTCAGCATTTCTTCTACTGTCGAACTATGAGCAATTCTGTCATAAACTTGCAATTTCTTATTTTCAATCGGCACAAATAATATCGCCGCCATATCCACTAAATACTCAGGATCAATTTCTCTATTCAATATCTGAACATTTTCTTCTAGGTAGTTCCTACGCTCTAAATTCAGCCTCGCCCTCTCCTCAGCCATCGTAACTTGAGCGAAAGTAAGCCTATCGAACAAATAGCCGAACTTTTGGCTATTTACTAATATTATTTGCTCAGGGAGTGGAATGTATTCGCCTGAGTCCGTGTTATTATTCTTCTTTGCCATTTCAAACCTCTCTATTCAATTATAAATTCGTTTCCTAATTGCATCTGCCACACATGGGCGGACTTAGCGAATCCAATTCTAATATCCGATTGCTCGGTCTCGGTTCGCTCGTTCAATCTAAGGCTCGACGCTACAGCCTTACCATTAATCAATCTCGCATATACTGGCTTGCCAACCAATAATTCATTATCAGAATACGCATCCCCTGCTATTCTGTACATTACCGAATTTCCAGCCTCCACGCCTTGCACCACCACTCCGCAATAACTGCCGTAGTTCGCTTCAGTATTCAAATAGTTGTAAATTTTGCCGTCCTCTGCTCGCATCGCAAGCGAGTTCGTTTCCATCGCTTCTTCGGCTGTGTCGGATTGGGTAGAGCTAAAACTATTATACGTATCCGCAGTTATCGGCACCGAAATTTTACCAAATATCGGCTCGCTCGGTTCAGCGAATCCATATCTCGAACTGCGAGACATTTTAATACTCACCACGCCGTCGCTCGGCTTAATTTCTATCGAAGTAATTATATATTCTTTACTATCAAGCACAATCTTATCGAATAACTCCACGTTCCTTAGCGATGGTGTAAGATTGCTTTCGGTTCTAAAACTCTTAATGTATGGCAATTCGAGCTTGTATTCAGTCTTATGATATTCGCCGTTTGCCGAAATCTTTGAGTTCAAACAGTCGGACAATTTATCGTACCAATACGATTTACCTTCAATTGTGGTAGCCACGCCACTTACTATAGACTGCAACAGTCCTGGATTGCTTGAAAATCCTGTCATCATTCCCGACCATGCCATTTTAAAAGAACGCATTGTATGGAAATCGCAATTTTGAAGTACCCATCCTTGATACGATCCGCCGTCATTTACTCTTTGACTGGTATAGGACACGCTCAACGGCAAAGCATTTTTACCATTTACTTTATCC
>CAZIIZ010000343.1:0-1036 GCA_964539225.1 uncultured Hyphomicrobiales bacterium
TTCGTCAGTTGCAGCACTGCTTCTCCAAAAAGGTGGATATGACGTCACAGGAGTCTTTATAAAGGTATGGCAACCAGAAAATGGTGATTGTACATGGAAGGAGGATAGGAGAGACGCAATGAGGGTTGCAGCAAGTCTTGGTATAAAATTTTTAACACTTGATCTACGAAATGAGTATAAAAGAGGTGTTGTTGATTATATGATTGATGAATATGCAAAAGGCAGGACTCCCAATCCTGATGTGATGTGTAACAGGGAGGTGAAGTTTGGTGGTTTTATGAATTTTTCAATTTTAAATGGAGCAGATTTTGTTGCTACTGGTCATTATGCTCAAGCTGAGAATGGGGAAATGTTTGAAGGGAAAGATAATGAGAAAGACCAATCATATTTTCTATGGACACTTAAAAGCTCTCAGCTTGAGAAAATACTATTTCCAATTGGTCATTTAAATAAAAGTGAAGTTAGAGAGGAAGCTTTAAAAAATAAAATTCCTGTAGCTAAAAAGAAAGATAGTCAGGGAGTTTGTTTTATTGGACATATTGATATGAAGGATTTTATTAGAGAACATATCTTGCAAAAGATGCGTCCGACTGCCGAGAAATAAATAATTAACATTCGATTGCATTTGGATTTTACTTCTCAAAATATTCTCGAAGCCTTCCCCATTCAATTTGGTAATTTCTTGGAATTCATCGAGTATAATTACATACTTACTTGAATCATCAGCTAATTTTTCAGGCAAATCAATAACGTCTTCTATGGTCGAGTCTGACGGATGCAGTTCTCGAAAATTAATTGAGAACTCAGGTTTGCCCGACGTATCAAAAGTAATTATGGGCTTAATTCCTTTCACGAAATCAGCAACTTTCTGCACTACTTTCTGAATATTGCCCTGCTTGGACATAATAGCTTTAGAATAATTCTCGATAAATGAATCACGAGAATATATCATCATAAAGTCTAAATAAATGCAGATAAATCCTTTTTGCTCCAATTCCTCCATCGCTTTAATCACTAAAGAAGTTTTGCCGTATCG
>CAZIIZ010000343.1:1046-4132 GCA_964539225.1 uncultured Hyphomicrobiales bacterium
CAATATTATTCCCAGCGGATAGAGTATCGACTATACGCTTGCATTCTTCAGTGCGATCATAGAAATGCTCGCCCTTCACTACTCGACCGAATACAAATGGATTCATAATGTTTTAAGCAATAATATTTCAATAATTATATTGTATAAATTACAATTCTTTCCTCAATCGAGCTACGGGAATGTTCATCTGTTCTCGATATTTGGCTACGGTTCTGCGAGCTACATTTTGCCCTTTCTCCTTCAGTACTTCTGCTAATTTTTCGTCGCTGTACGGTTTATCCTTATTTTCTTGCTCGATGGCTTCTTTTAGAATATCTTTGATCACACGAGTAGAGATTTCTTCGCCGTCGTCATTAGTCAACGATTCGCTAAAGAAGTAACGCAATTCAAAAGTGCCATATTCAGTTTGACAGTATTTACCGTTAACTATTCGGCAAATCGTAGAAATATCTAATCCGGTGTCGTCCGACACATCTTTATAGATTAACGGTTTCAAACCGGGAGCTCCGACATCGAAGAAATCTTTTTGACGGAATGCGATAGCAGTCATTACTTTCAGCATAGTGCTTTTGCGTTGGCGAATAGCTTGAATTAAGAATTTTGCATCTTCATATTTTGTACGTATCCAATTGATAGCTTCACGATTAATATTCACAGGCTTGATGCCGCTATCGGTAGCTTCAGCTTTTTCAGCCTCGGTACGATTATTCAGCATTGTTTCTTGCTCGTCTTTTTTGGTTTTTTTGTACTTTGCGTCTTGTCTAATTTTATTATAAGCTTCATTTACTTTTAGAGTAGGCAAGCGACTATCATTAACGATAATTATCAGTTCTTCTGTTTTTTCGTCCTTGCCAATCATAAAATCGGGAGTTACGGCATTCATTTCGTGAGCGAAATCGAATCCGGCAGGCTTTGGATTGAGTTTGCGAATTTCATCTAATGCCTCACGCAAGTATTCTTCTGTTACTTCAAATTGCTTCAGTATAGCTTGATAATGCTTCATCGTAAATGCTTCATAAGCGTATAGAAGTATTTCGTTCGCTAATTTTTGGGCTGCATTTTTTTTAGTAATCACTCCCAATTGAGCTAACAAACATTCACGAATATTTCGAGAAGCTACTCCGGGCGGATCTAAATGCTGCACAATTTTAATTACTCGCTCAGTATCCTTAAGTTTTACAGAATCCAAATACTTAGATTCTTCTGTAATTACTCCGTCTTCTTCATCGTCGAATATATATTCTATAGCATTTTTTTTATTTTTATTTACAATCTGCATCGCTTCGGTAGAAATAGCAAATTTCCTCGCAGGATTTGATTCGTCATCAGCTTTTTGTTTAGCTAATTCTCGAGCTTCTGCATCTTTTAACTTTTGATTAATGTCTGCAATTTCTAAATTTGCTCTATCGGTAATTTCTTCTTCGATAGTCATATTTTCGTATTTATCCGGAGGATAATATTCATAACTATCATTTTTATTATCGGATTTTTTCTGTTCATCTCGCACTAAATAACCGGCTCTGTTTATACTGCCCAAAATCAAATCAGCGATTATCATTTCTTCTTCGTTTAGATTAAACAAAGAAAGCTGTTTCTTTAGTTCTTCTAAAAAGGAGAAAGTATCTTTAATCTGAAAAGGCTCGAATTCGTCGTCATTTTGCGAAGCCTTCGGACTGCCCGGAGTATCAGTATCGTCTTGCCATATCATTTTATAAAATTCGAACGGATCCGATTGATCATCTATATAGGACTGAGGTTCTGCCGGATGCTCATTCGAATAGAACTCACTTTTTGGCTCTGCCGGAATAACTTCGTGCAGAAAATCTTGATTAGTTTCCGGAGCATAATCTGTAGCTTCGACTCCATATCCTTCATAATCAAATTCCTCCAATAGAGGATTGGCTTCAATCTCTTGACGGACATGTTGCTCTAACTGCACTAATGGCAGTTGTAGTAATTTCAAGTATTGGATCTGTTGCGGAGTTAGCGTCTGCGACAGAGAAGTTTTCATATTTAACGATAACTGCATAGGTCAATTTTCCTAAATTTATTTATCCTCTTTAGCTGTAGAAATATACTGTTTCAAAGTATCGTACCATTCTTCGCCATAGGCACGAGTTAATGCCACTTTTAGCGAATCTATCATCAAGATATTTTCGTTTTCCCCTTTTTTCACGGCATCACAGCATTCATCAATTTCGCAATAATACAGAGCATCGCCCCCGAATTTTTTCACTCTAATCGGGAATAGATGGCACGACAAAGGCTTGCGGAATTCAATTTCTCCGGCAAGATAAGCCTTTTCATAAGCACAGAAAGCTATGTCGCCTTCGTAATACACGAACACACAGTCCCGTTTATTTATACAATTTGTAGTACGGTATCCGGCTCTGCCTTCGTACATTCCTTGATTCTCAATATAAAATATTGATTTTTCGCTTAAATATTTCTTAATCTTTGGATAATTATCTTCTAAAAGCGGAATCTCTGATTCTAAAAGCGGAGCCCCATATTCTCCCGGAAAGGTACAGCAAGCACCTTTGCACTTTTCTAAATCGCAACAAAACTTAGCTCGTAAAAGCTGTTCTTCCATAATTGTGTCATTTACTAATATCATTTTCTTATAACCATTTTGAAATAATTCTTTTAGCAATGCAAATTTAACAATTTCATATCATAAAACAAATTATTTTTATCATATTTATAATAATTGGCGTAACTTTTGATATGAAATTCATTATTAGTCATTTACATTGAGTATTTTAGCTTATAAATGATATATTTTTCATTTGATTGGCTTGCTTTGCTCAAACATTTTATTTTGATTTTAGCAATGACTTATAGCTGCAATACATTAATACTCCTGAAAATAAACATATCACTCCAGCCCAAAACCAATACGGTAATAAGAGTCCAGCTGCCATCCAATAAGTATCAGAATAATATACTCCGGTGGCGGTAGTACCGGAACTACTGAACAAATAATCAATACTCAGATACATACTCATAAATGCCTGAATTGCAATTAATTGCAAAGCAAATTTATTAAATCTATCATTGCCCTTGAGTGCTATAAAAAAGATAAT
>CAZIIZ010000344.1:0-4127 GCA_964539225.1 uncultured Hyphomicrobiales bacterium
ATCCGGTCAAGCTAATTTCAATGTCGAGATTCCGAATATTAATACGGAAGTTCGCTTGATGGCTGTGGGCTATCAAGCAGAAAAATTCGGTGCTGCCGAGAAGACAATGAAAGTGTTCAATGATTTAATCGTCGAGCCGGAAATTCCTCGATTCCTATCGCCGAATGATGAATTAATTATGCCTGTTACAGTTATAAATACTACCAATGAACGCCAAACAGTAAAGCTCAATGTTTATACTGATAAAGCTGTATATCTGACATCCAATTCAAATGCACAAATTACTATCGAAGCTAATTCACATAATACAGTAGAATTCAAACTTAAAGCGAAAAATGAAATTGGCGACGGTCAAATTAAAATCATTGCTTCGGGTAAATCTAAATCTGAAGAATTAGTCGATATTGGAGTTCGTCCGTCGAATCCATTCACGACTACTACCAACGCAGGAATTATTTATGCCGGACAAACTGTGAATCTGCAAATTCCGGATTCGTACTATCCGTCATTAGTGCAAGCAAATCTAGTAGTCAGTAAATTGCATGCTACAAATTACGCCGGACTGCTCAAGAAATTGATTGATTATCCGTATGGATGCTTAGAGCAAACTGTGTCGAAAGCATTCCCGATGCTATATATGGGCGACTTAGCCGGATTAATCGCACCGAATTCGTTCCGCAATTCTAATCCGATTTTCTACATCAACGAAGCTATCAACAAAGTGTCGTCGATGCAGAAATGGGACGGCGGTCTATCGTATTGGGAGAATGATTACCAGACAAATTATTGGGCTTCTATCTATGGAGCTCATTTCTTGGTGTCGGCTCAACAAGCAAAATACCAGGTCAATCAGGCTGTATTGGATAAACTTCTGCGATATATAGGAAAGCGAGCCAAGCAAGCCACTACTTATGACTATTACTACTATATTGAGAACGGCAAACGTATGAATCGCAAAATTGCTAATAAGGAAATACTTTATTCTCTATACGTGTTAGCATTAGCGGGCAAAGCTGACGTTCCGACGATGAATTATTATAAAGCTCGAAAGGTATTATTATCCGCAGATACTCGCTATTTATTAGCGGCAGCATTCGCATATAGCGGTAATTTATCAGCATTCTATCAATTAATTCCAAATCAGTTTGAAGCCGAGTGGAACGGACGCTATACAGGCAATGATTTCGACTCATATATTCGCTCTAATGCAATTATGCTGTCGGTATTAGTTGATTTAGATCCGAAAAGCAATCAAATTCCGCAGATAGTGAAATTCTTAAACACAAATGCGATTACCAAAGGTCAGGCTCAATCCACTCAAGATTTAGCATTCACTCTTCTTGCTTTGGGCAAAGCCGCTAAAGGTCAGGAAAAATCAAATATCAATGTGGATATTTATTCCAATGGCAAGATTTTGAAGTCGTCGCACAACGCAGATGTTAATTTAAGCACAGATGAATTCAAATTCTCTTCGCTGTCGATGAAAGCCGGAGGAAGTGGACTTAGCTATTATTACTTTACAATTGACGGAATTACAAAATCGAAAGCCATTGATGCAGATAATAATCTGAAAGTGCGTAGAGAATATTTGGATTATAATACTCGCAAGCCTGTAAATTTGAATAATATTAAGCAAGGTCAGATATTGACTTGCAAGATTATGATTACTTCTCCGGCTCAAAGAGTGGATAATATCTCAATCACTAATCTACTTCCGGCGTGCTTCGAAATCGAGAATCCTCGCTTGCCGGAAGTGCAGCGAGCCGTTGCACAATCTCCGAATCAAATGCTTGTTCGCAATATGGACATCCGAGATGATAGATTAACTCTGTTTACGGATATGCCAGCCAGCTCGACTAAAGAATATTCATTCTTGGTGCGAGTGGTTAATCGCGGAAATTATACGGTGCCTCCGGTATCAGCCGAAGCGATGTACGCACCAAGCGATTATCGTTCAGTATTCGGTAATTCATATTTGAGCATTAAATAGATAAAATTAAATAAATAAAATCCCCTTTCACTTGCAAAATATTTGCTTTGAAAGGGGATTTTTTCGTTCTAAATTCAAAATTGATAATGCTATCTAATTCACATTTATTTGCCCAAATATTTAGCAATAATTTCGGGATATAATTTCATAGTAGTTGGGAAATTTTCGAAATCAAAATTCATTGCTTCTTTAAGTAATTTTTTAGAATAATTATTTAAAGTATCAAGTTGATTATTCTCAGCAATTACCAGAATCTCAGAAGCAAATTTCTTAATTCCGTCCACGATTGATAATTTTTTTGCCTTTTCCCATTTATCCATGATATCTGTATTCAACAATTCTATGACACTTTGAGCATTTACTATTTCATACTCAGGGATATTGTCTATCACATAGTAATCAAATTCTGCTTCTACATAAGAAACTACGGACTGATTATTATTATTTAGAGTTTTGAATGGTAGATATTTAACTAAAACTGCAAATAATTCTTCTCTGTTAAAAGGTTTGATTAGGTAATCGTCGAACACAGATCTTAATTCTTCCTTTTCTACCGCAGTAAGCGAAGATGCTGTTAAATTAATTATCTTAACATCCAAATCAGGGTAAAATTTTCTAATAGCTTTCGCCGCTTCTTCGCCGTCCATCACTGGCATTTTGTAGTCCATAAGTATTAAATCCGGCAATTCTTCTTCGGCGAATCGCAACGCCTCTGCCCCATTTGTTGCTGTAATAATTTTTACAGGCTGATTACGAAGCATTCCTTCGATTAGCTTCAAATTTACACTAATATCGTCAGCAGCAATAATTGTCGATGGCAAAAATTCAATTTCATGCGATACATTGACTTCTATATTATTTTCAACACATTGCTCTTTATTACAAACATTAATATTTTCAAGTAATACCGTAAACTCCGCTCCTTCGCCTGCTTTACTTTTCAATGAGACGAATCCGCCTATCATTTCGGTTAATTTTTTGGTAATAGCTAATCCTAATCCTGTACCGCCATATTTTCTATTGCTCTGTCCGCTCTGCTGAGTAAAAGAATCAAATATGGTCTGCTGCATTAATTCAGAAATACCAATTCCCGAATCAGCTACAATTATTCGCAAATCAACATTTCCATTTAAAGGATCATTATTGGCTACTTCCAAAGCTAATTTAATAAATCCAGATTCGGTAAATTTAACGGCATTCCCTACTAAATTGAATAATATCTGTCGCAACCGTACTTCGTCGATAAATACTTTTTTCGGCACTTCTGCATCAATATTTAATTCAAACTTGAGCTTATGTTTGTCAATTCTATATTGAAATATTTCATAGACCTCTTTAAATATACTCCTTATATCTGCGGATTCAAATTGTAATTCTAATTTTCCGGATTCAATCTTAGATAAATCAAGAATATCATTTATCAGCACCAATAAGTTTTTTCCGCTATTCGAAATAGAGTCTAAATATTCTTTTTGGCGTGGAGTAATTTCTTCCTCACGCATCAATTCCGTAAATCCAATTACAGCATTGAGCGGAGTGCGTATTTCGTGACTGATATTAGCAATAAATTCGCTTTTAACTTTGGTGGCTGATTCAGCCTTCTCTTTAGAAATTTCTAATTCCGACACAGCCTTAGCTAAATATACGGCTTGGTCTTCAGACTCTTCTTTAGCTTGTTCTAAATTTGCCATATAAAAGCGGAGCGTTTCTTCGCTACGAACCGATTCTGTTACATTCCTAAAACTCCATAAACGCCCGATATTTTGTTCTGCTTGTACTAAGGGTTTTACTGTGAGTTCGTATATTTGTCCGTCTATCAAATCAATTCTATCAAAATATGAAGCAGACGAATTATGATACACATTGTCAATAATATTTTGGTAATGAATAATATCCACGACCGAACCACTGAATAAAGAAAATATATCATCTTCCTTTAAAGAAGATATTTCAGTTTCATGCAGATTCCAAAGTTTTAGGAATACAGAATTTACCGAGATATAATTCCCATCAATATCAAAAGCAATGATTCCTTCGTTAATAGATTCAATAGCAGTGCGAATCAAGGCTAATGAATTGTTCAGAGCGGTTTCAATTTTACGACGCTCGGTTACGTCCTCCTTGATAGCTATATAAT
>CAZIIZ010000345.1:0-4111 GCA_964539225.1 uncultured Hyphomicrobiales bacterium
CGAGATTTCTGAATGTGACTGGAGTTCAGACGTGTGCTCTTCCGATCTCAAGACTGCCGCACTGAATAATAAAACCGATATGTATCTAAATATTTTCATATTGCAAAAATAAGAATTTGTACAACAATATCCAAATTATTTTTTTTATTTATCGAAATTTCATCAAAACTTATGCCAAATAGCTTAAAAACATATCCCACTCAAATTGCTTACAATCATATAGACACAGCTATTAACGAATTAGTTACACCTTTAATTTGAGAAACCGAATGAAATAAATATTTACGGTTTTCTCTCGAATTTCGAGAAGTCCGGTTTGCGTTTTTCATTGAAAGCATTTCTTCCTTCTTGACCTTCTTCTGACATATAAAACAGCATAGTGGCATTGCCTGCTAATTCTTGAAGTCCTGCTTGTCCGTCGCAATCGGCATTGAGTGCTGCCTTCAGACAACGCAAAGCTATTGGCGAATTGCCTAAAATTTCCTGACACCATTTTACTGTTTCACGTTCCAATTCGCTGTACGGCACTACAGTATTGACTAATCCCATATCTAAGGCTTGCTGTGCATTATATTGACGGCATAAGAACCAAATCTCGCGAGCTTTTTTCTGACCAACAATTCGAGCCATATAGCTTGCTCCGAAACCACCATCAAAAGAACCAACTCTTGGTCCTGTTTGACCAAACACAGCATTATCTGCTGCGATAGTTAAATCGCACATCAGATGTAAAACGTGTCCCCCACCGATTGAATATCCGGCTACCATAGCTATTATTGGCTTAGGGCAAGTGCGTATTTGACGCTGGAAATCTAATACATTCAAATGATGCACGCCTTTGTCGTCTAAATATCCGGCATCGCCTCGAATTCGCTGATCGCCTCCAGAGCAAAATGCTTTTTCGCCTTCACCGCATAGAATTACTACACCGATTTTGGAATCCATTTTAGCATCGTCTAGTGCTTTCATCATTTCCATCACAGTCAATGGACGGAACGCATTGCGAACTTCCGGACGATTTATTGTGATTTTTGCGATACCGTCGAATTTTTCGTATTTTATATCTTCGTATTCTCCGGCTGTTACCCAATTAAATTCAGACATTTTATCCTCTATCTATATTTTTATTTTATAAAATTTCTTAGTTCAATTTCAAATTCTTTCGGTTGCTCAATAAATACAATATGAGCCGAATTTTTAATTATTTTAAAAGTTGAATTCGTGAAGAGTTCGTCCATCTTCGAATTAATAATACAATACTTTCTATCTCTTTCGCCGGCTATTAGCAATACAGGCTTAGGAAATGTTTGGATGTCATTCCAAAGCGGTCGCATTTTCCCTGTTCCGGTATATATTAAGGACTTAACCAATGATTCCTTGTTGTTATATGCTCTACGCGATATTAATTTCCCAAATAAATTCGTTTGATTAATTCCTGCAAATATCGGAGCAGAATACCATAGTTTTAGAAAATTATGAAGTTCAGAAGTACGAATCTTGTCGGCTACATCCGCATCAAACTTTATTCTTTCTTCCCTTAATTCTGCTGATTCAATGCCTGGCGAAGTAGAAATCAAAACCAATTTATTAATAATTTCTGGATATTTAATTGCGAATGTCAGGGCGATTCTGCCACCCATAGAATAAGCTACCAAATGGAAATCTTTAATTCCTTGATTTTCAATTTCTTTTTTCAGACTAGTACAAGTATTTTCAATAGTATAGAACTCATCATATCCCTCAACCTCTGTCAGATTATGTCCCGGCAAATCGAATGCAATACAATAATACTCTCCGGCTAAACGCTTCATCAACGGAATCCAATCCTCTGATGTCCCCATAAAACCATGCAAAAATATTATACAAGGATTCTCGGATTTGCCGAATTTGGTGCAGTTCCACTTAATATCATGAATTTCTATTTCGAACATTTTTCAATTGTTCCCATCTTTATACTCTGAATTAATTCTCTATGCTGTTTTAAATTTTCATTTCTATCTGTGCAAATTTCGATTATCGTTGATACTTCAGAATTTATCGCATTTTGATATTCATTTGTAAATTCTTGTTTGGTATGCGGTTTTGAATAATTCAAACCAAACATTTCAGCAGCTGCTTTAAATTTTACTTTTATCGCAGTAGCGAAGTATTTTTCAAAATCTTTATGATTGCTAACGGGCAGAAAATGAAATATTCCGCCGCCATTATTATTTATGATGATAATTATCATCTTCTGAGAAGAATTAGCAACTAAATGTAATGAATTCAAATCGTGCAAAGCCGACATATCGCCTATCAGTAAAGTAGTTAATTCATGATGTCCAATTCCGAATCCCACAGCAGAAGCCATTACTCCGTCGATTCCGCTGGCTCCACGATTGGCTCCGATATTAATACTTGTGAACTCATCAGAATTAGGACGACTTGCGAAGCTATCGAAATCACGAATCGGCATACTATTGCCTAAATATAAATTCGATCCCTTAGGAATACTTGCTAACACCAAATTTGGCAGATTAATTTCATTTATTGCATCAGTTGAATTGTCAAATTGTTTAATCTCACTGCTGGCAATAGCCGACAATCCAGATAATTTATGTCGATAGATTGATAAATCCGTATGAAAGCACCTATCCGTCAACCATTTGCAAAGTAAACTAATATCTGTAGTCATTCTCATATTTACGATATGAGCTTGATCCTGACGGAAAGTATAATTATTAATCACAAGATATTTAGCAGAATTATTCTCGACACACTGTTCGATAAATTTTTGCAATCGTTTCGAGACTATTCTTCCGCCGAAATGAATTATCAAATCTGCTTCTAATGTTGAATCGATTTTCTCAATAAAAGTATCATAGTGGTTAATTATCGACTCTTGATGGCTAAATTTAGCTTGAGACAATATATCAGCAAATACCGGTACGTTTATCGTTTCGGCTATGCGTAATATCGCTTCGGCTTCATTGTTAGTATCAAGTTTACCGATTACAAAAACTATTTTTTTAGCTTCATTCAATAAACCCAAAATAGTATGGAATTCTTCCGAATCACCATATTTAGTTTTTAAATACTGAGTATAGGGTTTGTCGGAATCCAATCGATTATTTATATTATCAGTAATCGTCCCCAAATATTCCATCGGCTCAAAGAATGGCTCTCGGAAACAGCAATTGATATGCACAGCTCCTAGATTAATTCCCGAAGCTTTATATACAGCATTATCAATTGTAGTTAAAAGATATTCCAATTTTAAATATCTATCAGCACAGTCTATCTCAGCGTAATAATTTACATATTTACCAAAAATTTGATTTTGATCAATTGTTTGATTGCTCTGAGTATCTTTCAATTCCGCTGGTCTATCCGCGGTTAAAACAATCATCGGCACTTGAGAATTATGAGCTTCGATAATTGCCGGCAGATAATTCGCTACAGCTGTTCCGGAAGTACAAACCAACGCTCCGACTTTTCCAGTTTTCGAATATCCCAAGCAGGCATAAGCCGCAGCCCGCTCATCCGGACATATCATTACACCGATTTTAGTTTGTTCTGCTAATTCGGCAATTGCTAACGTCAGAGGCGTTGACCGAGAACCCGGCGAAATAAAAAAATAATTAATATTGCACTTGCATAGTTCGTTTATTATCAAACTAGCTGAGAGAATATTTATATTTTCGCTATTAATCATTCTCAAATATCTCGGTAAAGTTCTTCATCTTATTTTCAATTTCTGCCCATTCGTCTTCAGGCTTTGAGCCTTCAACAATTCCGGCACCGCTATAAACGTATAATTTATTATCGAAATACAACGCTGAACGAATACCTACGCAAAATTCAGAATGTTCAATTGCCATAGTGCCAATAGCTCCGGCGTAATGTCCTCTGTCAAATTTTTCTAATTCTTTGATCACTTCCAATGCCTTCGACTGCGGGAATCCGGCTACTGCGGGAGTAGGCGACAATTTATCAATTAAGTACAAAGGGTTATAATCATCGTTGAGCTTGGCTTTGATGCTCGAATGAATATGCTGAATATTCTGAAATTTCTTCACAACCAATTTATGTTCATATTTTATTTTATTGGATAATCGAGCAAGGCGATGAT